>JAGCSD010000100.1 GCA_017964345.1 Clostridia bacterium | reverse complement strand
TGATGCAGCCGGTGGGCGGCGCACGGCGCGGTGTTTTGCGGACGGAGGAATTCTTTTCACAACTTGTCGGAAGCGCGGACGGCGTTTTGACGATCCCTGAATGGATGAGCGTGCCGGAACAGGCGCTCGCCGAAGCGACAAACGGCGAAGTGTTTTTGGATAACGCCGGGACCGTTACGCGTATTCGCAAGCGTCTGGCGTATTTCCCGGAAGATGTGCGCCGCAAAAAGCTGGCCGGGCACCTGCTGTTGATGGCGCAGGCGGGGCAGTACAATTACAAGCGTTGTCTTGCTCACGGCGAAACGGCGGCGGCACAGCTGTCGGCAGTCGAATTTGTCAAACATACCGTGAGCGCGATCTTCTTGCTTAATCGTGTGTATCAACCGTATTATAAGTGGAGTTTTCGCGCGTTGCGCACGCTTCCGCTGCTTTCCCTTGAGGCGGAACTGCTCGAATATCTCCTGACCACCGATAACGAAAAAGAAATTGCCGAGGAAAAATACACGGTGATTGAGGGTATCGCCTCGGACGTGATTGAAGAGGCGCAGAAACAGGAGCTGACCAAGGCGATCTGCGGCGACCTTGAAAAACACGCTTATTCGGTCAATGATACCGTTTCGGACGGTTTTTTAAGAAACAGCCATATTTTAGCGGGGGTTTAAGATGCATTTGTACGGACTTCAGAAAATGACGCTTTTGGACTTTCCCGGACACGTCGCCTGCACGGTATTTTTGAACGCGTGCGACTGCCGTTGTCCGTTCTGTCATAATTTTGAACTGATCGACGGCACCGCGCCTGCGCTGATGAGCGAAGAGGAGTTTTTTGGCTTTTTGGAAAAACGTCACGGATTGCTTGACGGCGTGGCGATCACCGGGGGTGAGCCGTGTTTGCACGCCGATCTGCCTGCGTTTATGGAAAAAATTCGCGCTTGCGGCTTTGCCGTAAAACTGGACACCAACGGCTTTCATCCCGAAATGCTTTCGCGTATTTTGGAGGAAAACCTGGCGGACTATATCGCGATGGATATCAAAAACAGTCCCGAAAAATACGCGCTGACCTGCGGACTGGACCGGGTGGATATGAAACCGATTGAAGAAAGCGTTTCTCTTTTGCTCGGCGGCAACGTCGAGTATGAATTTCGCACCACCGTCGTGCGCGAGATGCACGATGAATCCGATTTTAAAAAAATCGGAAAATGGATTTGTGGTGCGAAACGGTATTTCCTCCAAAAATTCACCGACCGCGACACGGTGCCGTTCGGAAATCTGTCCGCACCCACGCGCGGGGAACTGGAAAAATATGCTTTTCTTGTATCAAATTATGTGAACTTTGTCGCCCTGCGAGGCGTCGATTAACACAAAATATAGTTTTTTGAAAAAAATTAACCACAACATATTGACAAACCGGAAACAGTAGTGTATAATGGACCATGCTGATTAAATCGCGCATGGTTCTTTTGCGCTTAAAGGAGTTTTTGTTATGTATCAGGTAGTAAAACGAGACGGAAAAGTCGTGGATTTTGACATTGCCAAAATATCCAAAGCCATTACCAAGGCGTTTGAGGCGCTCGGAAAACAATACCATTCCAGTGTGATCGATTTGATCGCTTTGCACGTTACGGCGGATTTTGAGAACAAGATCCGCGACGACAAAGTGACGGTGGAAGACATTCAGGACAGCGTGGAAAAAGTGCTGTCCGAATCCGGCTACGCCGACGTTGCCAAGGCGTATATACTCTATCGTAAACAACGTGAAAAGGTTCGTAACGTCAATTCCGCGCTGCTGAATTATAAAGATTTGGTGGATAACTACCTGAAAATTAACGACTGGCGTGTCAAGGAAAACTCGACTGTTACCTATTCCGTAGGCGGCTTGATCCTCTCCAACTCCGGCGCGATCACCGCCAACTACTGGCTCAGTGAGGTCTATGACGAAGAGATTGCCGAAGCGCACCGCTCCGCCGCGATCCATTTGCACGATTTGTCCATGCTGACCGGCTACTGCGCCGGATGGAGTCTGAAACAGCTGATCCAGGAAGGCTTGGGCGGCGTGCCGGGCAAGATCACGTCCTCGCCGGCAAACCACCTGTCCACGCTGTGCAACCAGATGGTCAACTTTTTGGGCATTATGCAAAACGAATGGGCGGGCGCGCAGGCGTTCTCGTCGTTCGATACCTATCTCGCTCCGTTTGTCAAGGTGGACAACCTCACGCCCAAGGAAGTCAAACAGTGCATCCAGTCTTTCGTTTACGGCGTGAACACGCCCAGCCGCTGGGGCACGCAGGCGCCGTTCTCCAACATTACGCTTGACTGGGTGGTCCCGAACGATCTGAAAAACCTGCCCGCGATCATCGGCGGCAAGGAAATGGATTTCACCTACGGCGACTGCCAAAAAGAAATGGATATGGTGAACAAGGCGTTTATCGAAGTCATGATCGAGGGCGACGCCAACGGCCGCGGATTCCAGTACCCGATCCCGACGTATTCCATTACGCGCAATTTCGACTGGAGCGAAACGGAAAACAACAAACTGCTCTTTGAAATGACCGCCAAGTACGGCACCCCGTATTTCTCCAACTATATCAACTCCGATATGGAACCCAGCGACGTGCGTTCCATGTGCTGCCGTCTGCGCTTGGATTTGCGCGAACTTCGTAAAAAATCCGGCGGATTTTTCGGCTCGGGCGAATCAACCGGTTCTATCGGCGTGGTCACGATCAATATGCCGCGTATCGCCTATCAGGCGAAAGATGAAAAAGACTTCTACGCGCGCTTAGACAATTTAATGGATATCTCCGCACGCAGCTTGAAGACGAAACGTACCGTCATTACACAGTTGCTCGATCAAGGTCTCTACCCCTACACCAAGCGGTATTTGGGCACATTTGCCAACCACTTCTCCACAATCGGCTTGATCGGTATGAACGAAGTCGGATTGAACGCGAACTGGCTTCGCGCCGACTTGACCGATCCGCGCGTACAGCGCTTCACGCGCGACGTGCTGAACCATATGCGCGAGCGTCTGTCGGATTATCAGGAAAAATACGGCGATCTGTATAATTTGGAAGCGACGCCGGCGGAATCCACGACGTATCGCTTCGCCAAGCATGACAAAGAGGAGTTCCCGGATATCGTTACGGCAAACATGAACGGTACGCCGTATTATACCAACTCTTCGCACCTGCCCGTCGGGTATACCGAAGACGTGTTCTCCGCACTTGATATTCAGGACGATTTGCAGACGCTCTATACTTCCGGCACGGTATTCCATGCGTTTTTAGGTGAAAAACTGCCCGACTGGAAAGCCGCCGCCAACCTGGTACGCAAGATTGCGGAAAACTACAAGCTGCCGTATTATACCATGTCCCCGACATATTCCGTGTGCAAAAATCACGGCTATCTGACCGGCGAACAGACCGTTTGCCCGATCTGCGGCGAAAAGACGGAAGTCTACAGCCGCATCACCGGTTATTATCGTCCGATCCAGAACTGGAACGACGGTAAGGCACAGGAATATAAAGACCGCAAGGTGTACGATATCGGGCGTTCGCACCTGACGCATACCGGCCCCAACCCGGCTCCGGTGGACGAAACGCCTGCCAAGACGGAGGAAACACCGGTGTGTGCGCCGGCGGAAGGCGGTATCCTGCTTTTCAAAACGCCCACCTGCCCGAACTGCAAAGCGGCGTGTGCGCTTCTGGATAAAGCCGGCATTCCCTATCAGACGGTCAACGCCAACGAGGAACGCGATCTGGTCGCGCGCTACGGTATTATGCAGGCGCCTACACTGATCGTCCCAAGCGGCGATTCGTTCGAAAAATATCGCGGCGTCAGCGATATCAAGGGCTGGCTGATGAAACAGTAAGCCACGCAAAAAAACCAAGGAGCAGAAGAGACGCTTCTGCTCCTTTTTTTGAAAGGAAGATCTCTATGGTAGATATTCTCGTGGTCGGCGGCGGCGTTGCCGGCATGACGGCGGCGCTGTACGCCCTGCGCAACGGGCGCAGCGCGCTGGTGATCGAAAAAAACGGGTTCGGCGGGCAGATCACGCATTCCCCGAAAGTGGAAAACTACCCCGGCACGCTCTCCATGAGCGGCAACGAGTTTGCCGATAAAATGCTGGAGCAGATCCTCGCGCAGGGCGCGGAGATCGAATTTGAAACGGTGTCAAGCGTGGAGGACGCGGGAGATAAAAAGATCGTCAGAACCGAGGAAGGCAGTACGTTTGAAGCGCGCGCGGTTATCCTTGCCACGGGCGTGAAGCACCGGATGCTGGGGCTTGACGGCGAAGGCGAACTGGTAGGCGAGGGCATTTCCTTCTGCGCCGTGTGCGACGGAGATTTTTATGCTTCGCGCGACGTATGCGTCGTCGGCGGAGGCAATTCCGCCCTGCAGGAAGCGATCCTGCTTTCGCAAAAATGCAAAAGCGTGACCGTTTTACAGGACTTGCCGCACCTGACCGGCGAGCAGAAATTGCAAGAGATCCTGCAGGCGCGCGCGAACGTGAAGATTGAAACGGGCGTGAAAGTGACGCGCTATCTGGTCGAAAACGGTGCGTTTTCCGGCGTGGAGATCATGCGGAATGAACAAGCGCGGCAGATCCCCTGCGCCGGGCTGTTCGTGGCGATCGGGCTGATCCCCGAAAACGAGCCGTTCAAGGACCTTGCCGAACTGAACGATTACGGCTATTTTGATTCCGACGAGCAATGCCTGACGAAAACGCCCGGCGTGTTCGTTGCCGGCGATTGCCGTCAAAAGCGCGTACGCCAGCTTACCACCGCCGCCGCCGACGGCTCCACCGCCGCGCTCGCCGCGTGCCGGTATTTAGATACGATGAATTGACGACATCGGCAATACCGAGGGGGAGTGATACGTGTATCACTCCCCCTCCTTTTTTACAGATACGGGCGCATCCGCCGCGTAAGCTGTTCTTCCAGATGGATCAGCCGTTTGGCGATATCTTTACTATTTTCATCCGCCGCCTTGTATTGGTTCAAATAGCGGTTAAGTGATTTGATTCCCATATTGCATCCGTCGGTCATCAGATCGGCAAGCGTGCTGTCGCTCCTGTCCGCCATCATGCGCATATTTGTTTTCATTTCCGACATGATCTGTATGAGCGCGGCAGGTTTTTTCCCCTCGTCGCCGCATTCTTGCAGACGTTTATCGCACTGTGTTTTCAGAGCGTCATGCTCCCGTTTGCACTCGTTAATCGCCCGTTTCAGCTCCTCGCTTCGCACATAGCCGAGCGCGTCCTGTAAAGAATCGATCCCCATGCGGATGCCGGCGTCACACTCCCGCAGAAGTTTGACGGTATCCTTTTCGATCATACTGTTTTCACTCCTTTTGTATCAGTGTGAACCGAACACACCTCTTTTATGCGTGCTTGCGCGACCGCTTCGCAAAATGAATAACTTTTGCCAAAATGTGCAAACTTAAAAAGACGCGCCTCTACATACGGCGAGAATCTCGTCGCCTTTTATGCGGGAGGATGCCATGCAATATTCAGGCAAAGTCACGATCTGCGGAGTGGATACGAGCAAGCTGCCGCGCCTAAGCGCCCGGGAATCCGAAGAAATGCTCAAACGCATTCAGGCAGGCGATCAGCGGGCGCAGGAATTGTTCTTATACGCTAACCTGCGGCTGGTATTATCGGTGGTCCAGCGTTTCACCGGGCGCTCGGGCGCGCCGGACGATCTGTTTCAGGTCGGCTGCGTCGGACTGATCAAGGCGGTACGAAACTTTGATTTGGGGCACAACGTCAAGTTTTCCACTTACGCGGTGCCGATGATCATAGGGGAGATCCGCCGCTTTTTGCGCGACAACAACTGCGTGCGCGTCAGCCGTTCCATGCGCGATCTTGCCTATAAGGCAATGCAGGCGCGGGAAACGCTTGCCGCACAAAATCAGCGAGAAGTTACGAACGCGGAGATCGCCGCGTATTTGAACGTGCCGCTGCCGGAGGTGGAACGCGCGATGGAAGCGGTAACGGAACCGGTATCGCTGTTCGAACCGCTGTTCGGGGACGGCGGTGAACAGCTTTCGGTGATGGATCAGCTCAGCGATCCCGCCGACGGCGAAAGCAAATGGTCGGAGCATCTGGCGCTCAGAGAAGCGTTGACAAAATTAGAGAAGAGGGAGTATAATATCATACGGATGCGTTATTTCTTAGGCAAAACGCAAATGGAGATCGCCGGCGAAATCGGCATTTCGCAGGCGCAGGTCTCCCGCTTGGAGAAAAGCGCGCTGGATCGAATGAGAAAATTCATGTAAGGACGGACAACCCATGAAAGCCATTCCGAACATCCTGTCCGCGTTGCGGCTGGTTTTGTGTCCCGTATTCGTGATCGTGTTCTTCCGTGTCACGCCGATCGCGGCGCTTGGCGTATTTGTCTTCGCCTCACTGCTGGATGTGGCGGACGGGTTTTTGGCGCGCAAGCTCGACGCGGTTTCGGAGCTGGGCAAGATCCTGGATCCGCTGGCGGACAAGGTTTTACAGCTTTCCGCGGTGATCTGCTTTGTCGTTGACGGTACCCTGCCATTGTTCGCGGCGATCCTGCTGGGCGGCAAGGAGTTCCTCGTGCTGCTTGGCGGCTGGCTGGTATCCCGAAAGCGCAAGGCGATGGTTTATTCCAACGTTTTCGGCAAGATCGCTTCGTTTTGCGTGTCGTTGGCGCTGGTCCTGTTGTTTTTTGTCGACAGCTTTGCTTTGCCGGCGGGCGTCACGACGGGTATTTATGTGTTTCTGTACAGTGCCATTGCCTT
>JAGCSD010000099.1 GCA_017964345.1 Clostridia bacterium | reverse complement strand
GGCGCTGGCGATGCTGACCATGTCCACGCCCGCGCTGGGATTGACGCTGGCGGGCGTTTCGCTTGTGCTGGAAGCCGCCGCGGGCATGATGACATGGCTGTTCCTGATTCCGGACGTCTTCTGGATGGAACGGAAAAGCGGCATTCGTGAAAAGATCCGTGCCGCGATGAAAGAAAGGGAGAACAGGGATGACACAGGAGAGTAAAAAAAGAATGATCCTGCCGCTGCGCGGTCTGGTCGTTTTTCCGAATATGACGGTCAACGTGGAAGCGGTACGCCGCCGCGCCGTATCGGCGATCGAGGAAGCCATGGCGGGTGACAGTTTGGTACTTCTGGTGGCGCAGAAGAACCCGGAAACAAAAGAACCGACCGAGGAAGATATTTTTTCGATCGGCACGATCGCCCGCATCAAACAAATGGTGCGTCTGCCCGGCGAAGGCATACGTATTGTCGCACAGGGCATCTGCCGCGGGCGCGTGGAGAACTTCCGCTATGACGGCAACAGCTACTGCGGATCGGTCAGTGAAGTGGAGGAACCGGCATCGTTTGAGGAAGCGGAAGTCGAAGCGCATATCCGCATGGTCATCCGCGAATTTGAGCAGTTCGCTCAGAACGGCAAAAAGATCCCCGCCGACGTGGTGGCGGCGGTGCGCGCGATGCGGGCGCCGGGCTTGGTCGCCGACACGATTGCCGCGGCGGTCGTGGACGGTGAAATGGAGCGTCAGCAGTTGTTGGAGGCGATTGATCCCCTTGATCGCCTGGAACGTCTTTACGGGATCCTCAGCGGCGAAAACGAGATCTTTTCGCTCGAACAGCGCGTGCGCGGGCGTGTCAAATCGCAGATGGACAAAGCTCAGCGGGATTATTATCTGCACGAACAGATCAAGGCGATCCATCAAGAATTGGGCGACAGTGACGAATCCGTCAATGACGAAATGCGCAAAAAAATCCGGGCAAGCAAAATGCCCGGCGATATCAAGAAAAAAGCGGAAAAAGAATTACAGCGGATGGAGCGGATGCCCCAGGGAATGCCCGAGGGAGCGATCTTGCGCACCTATGTGGAAACGCTGATCGACCTGCCGTGGAAAAAGCAAACGGAAGACAACCTTGATTTAGACAACGCGCGTATGATCCTCGACCGTGACCATTACGGCATGGACAAGGTCAAAGAGCGTATTTTGGAATATTTGGCGGTACGGGCGCTTTCCCAAACGATGCGCGGACCGGTCCTGTGTTTCGTCGGACCTCCCGGCGTGGGCAAGACCTCCGTCGCCAAGTCGATCGCCGCGGCGATGGGTCGGAAATTCGTGCGCATGAGCCTCGGCGGGCTGAAAGATGAAGCGGAGATCCGCGGGCACCGGCGCACCTACGTCGGCGCGATGCCGGGCAGGATCATTACCGCCATGAAACAGGCGGGCACGGTCAACCCCGTGTTCCTGTTTGACGAGATCGATAAAATGTCGTCGGATTTCCGGGGCGATCCCGCCAGCGCGATGCTGGAGGTGCTGGATCCCGAGCAAAACAGCAGTTTCCGGGATAACTTTTTGGAAGTACCGTACGATCTGTCCCATGTGCTGTTCATCACCACCGCCAATTCGTTAGACGGCATTCCCGGTCCTCTGCGCGACCGCATGGAGATCATCGAGATCTCCAGCTATACGGACGTGGAAAAGCTGCATATCGCCCAAAAGCATCTGCTTCCCAAGCAGCTCAAAGAGAACGGTATGACGGAGGGCGACGTGACGCTGACGGATGAAGCGATGCTGTTTTTGATCAATAATTACACACGCGAAGCGGGCGTGCGCTCGCTGGAACGCATGATCGGAACGCTCTTGCGCAAATGCGCCGTTCAGTTTGTCAAAAACGGGCGGCGGCAGATCGCGGTGGACACCGCGAAGCTGACCGAACTGGTGGGCAAGCCCCGTTATTTCCGCGACACGCTTCTGCTTGAAAATAAAGTCGGTTCCGCCACGGGGCTGGCATGGACGAGCATCGGCGGCGAAACGCTGGAGATCGATGTGACCGTCTATCCCGGCAGCGGCGAACTGCTGCTCACCGGGCAGCTCGGCGATGTCATGAAAGAATCGGCGCGCACGGCGTTTTCGCTGATCCGCGCCCGTGCCGACCGATGGAACCTGAAACCGGAGTTTTTTAAGAAAAAAGACGTGCATATTCACATTCCCGAGGGCGCTACGCCTAAGGACGGACCGAGCGCGGGCGTGACTCTGTTCGCGGCGATGGTTTCCGCCATGACGGGTATTCCCGTGCGCGGCGATACCGCCATGACCGGAGAAATCACCTTGCGCGGCCGTGTTCTTCCCATCGGCGGACTGAAAGAAAAATCACTTGCGGCATATCGGGGCGGCATCCGGCGGATCATGATCCCCAAGGACCACGAAAAGGATATCGAGGATATCCCCGCCGACGTCACAGAGCAGATCGAATACAAACTGATGGAAAACGTCGATCAGGTGCTGGATAATCTGCTCGTAACGGAGCAAAAGTTATGAACGTCAGGAAAACCGCGTATGACTACGGCTTTGCGCTCAAGGAACAGTATCGGGATAAGGGCTTGCCGGAAATCGCCGTGGCGGGCAAGTCCAACGTGGGAAAATCCAGTTTCATCAACCTGCTCGCCGGCAATTCCAAGCTCGCCCGCGTAGGACAGAAACCGGGCAAAACCGTTCTGATCAACGTCTTTCGCTTCAACGACGCCTTTTTGCTGATGGATCTGCCGGGTTACGGCTTCGCGCGCGTCAGCAACGACGAAAAGAAGCGCTGGGCGGGATTGATCGAAGGATATTTATCTTCATCCGAACGCCTAAAGGGCGTGATCCTGCTCCTTGACATCCGGCACGAGCCGGGACAGGGCGACAAGGAAATGCTTCACTGGCTGCAATTCTATCACGTGCCGTTCCTGCTGTGCGCCACCAAAGCCGATAAGCTCAGTGCTTCGGCGCAGAAGAAAGCGCTCCAGACCCTCTCCGTCGCCACAGGCGTGATTACAAGCCGCATTTTCCCCGTTTCGGCGCAGACGAAACAAGGCAAGGACGCCATTCTTTCCGCCATGGACGAAATGCTTGCGCGTGACTTGACAGCGGAGGCTGAATTTTCATCCGGTACATAAAACCCCCGGGCGGATACCCGGGGGCTTGGTTTTAATGCGGAAGACGCGCTCAGTCGATCTTCGGCAGACGTGCGGCGTAGCTTGCCAGCTCCTCATCGGTTGGAATATAATCGTCCATCTGTCCTTCGTGGAACTTTTCATAAGCAACCATGTCAAAGTAACCCGTGCCAGTCAATCCGAAAACGATCGTCTTCTCCTCTCCGGTTTGCTTGCAGGCGAGTGCTTCGTCAATCGCCGCGCGGATCGCGTGCGCGCTTTCGGGCGCGGGCAGAATGCCTTCCACACGGGCGAACTGCTCCGCCGCTTCAAACACGTCGGTCTGCTTGACTGACCTGGCTTCCATCAGCCCGTCGTCATAAAGCTGTGACAGAATAGAGCTCATGCCGTGGTAACGCAATCCGCCGGCATGGTTGGCAGACGGAATGAAGTCGCTGCCGAGCGTATACATTTTAGCAAGCGGACAAACCATACCGGTGTCGCAGAAGTCATACGCGTACTTACCGCGCGTGAAGCTCGGACAGGATGCCGGTTCCACGGCAATGATGCGATAATTCGCTTCACCGCGGAGTTTTTCACCCATAAACGGAGCGATCAGACCGCCCAAATTGCTTCCGCCGCCGGCACAGCCGATAATGATGTCCGGCTTGACTCCGTACTTATCCAGCGCAATTTTGGTTTCCAAGCCGATTACCGACTGATGCAGAAGCACCTGATTCAGCACACTGCCCAGCACATAGCGGTAACCTTCGTTTGTCACGGCGACCTCCACCGCCTCAGAAATGGCACAACCGAGGCTACCCGTGGTACCCGGATGCTCCGCCAGGATCTTCTTGCCCACTTCCGTGGTCATAGACGGGCTGGGCGTGACCGATGCGCCGTAAGTGCGCATTACCTCGCGGCGGAACGGTTTCTGCTCGTATGAGCATTTCACCATAAATACCTTGCAATCGAGGTTGAAGTACGAGCACGCCATGGAAAGAGCCGTGCCCCACTGCCCCGCTCCGGTTTCGGTGGTAACGCCTTTGAGTCCTTGTTTTTTGGCGTAATACGCCTGTGCGATAGCGGAATTCAGCTTATGACTGCCGCTGGTGTTGTTGCCTTCAAACTTGTAATAGATTTTAGCGGGCGTCTGCAGTTTTTCTTCCAGACAGTACGCGCGCACAAGCGGCGACGGACGATACATTTTATAGAAATTGCGGATCTCCTCCGGAATTTCAAAAAACGGCGTATCGTTATCCAATTCCTGCTTGACAAGTTCCTCGCAGAAGACGCCGCCGAGTTCCTGCGCCGTCATCGGCTGATGTGTACCGGGGTTCAGGAGCGGTGCGGGTTTGTTTTTCATATCCGCGCGCAGATTGTACCATGCCGTGGGCATTTCCGTTTCGTTCAGGTAGATCTTGTAGGGAATTTTGGTGTTCATGGCTTCTCCTTTCAAATTTGCGGGACAAAAAAATCCTGTCCCAGAATTTTTTGCTGGGACAGGATAAAATCCTGCGGTGCCACCCGGCTTGATGCTTTCGCATCCACTTAGCGCATACAAACATATGCCGACGTTTTTGACGGAGCGCCCGACTCCGGCTTCCATAGCACACCTCGCGGTGCTTCCGGTTGCCCTCAGAAGTCCATTCCGCAAAACATTTCCGCCGCCATCCCACCGCCGGCGACTCTCTGAACAGGAAAGAGGGTTTGCGTACTTACTCTTCTTCAACGGTTTAGCACAGTATAATACGGATTTGTTTTTTTGTCAAGCACTTTTTTATATTTTTTTATCGCGCGCTTTTTCCCTTGACAAAAGCGTGTTTTTTGCCTATAATGTAAGAAAAATAGGAAAAGTAGGAGAATTAGAATGAAGAAAACGCAGAATGACCGATTCATCATCAGCGTCAAAGTCGGTCCGAAGGGGCAGATCACCGTTCCCGTTGAAGCGCGGAAGATGTTCGGCATCCGTGAGGGCGACACGTTGATGGTCATGGGCGATCGGCAAAGAGGCATGGCGCTGATCAAGGCGGACGCTTTTTACGACATGATGGGAGGAATGATGCCCGATGACGGCAATCGCGATCAAAAACCTGAAAAAGGTCTATAAGGATGTAACGGCGGTCGACGGACTTTCGCTGGAAATAAACGAGGGCGAACTGTTTTCCCTGCTCGGCGTCAACGGAGCGGGCAAGACCACGACGATCAAAATGCTTTCGACGCTCGTTTCCCCTTCCGGCGGCGACGCCGAGATTTTAGGGCATTCGATCCTGAAAGACCCAAACGCGGTCAAGCAAGTCATCGATATTTCCATGCAGGAAACCGCCGTGGCGCGGAAGCTGACCGTCAAAGAAAACATCGATTTTTATGCACGTCTGAGCGGACAGAACGCACAGGAAATCCAAATAAGCAAGCAAGCGGTATATGACATTTTCGGCTTGGATTCCGTGCGGGACAGGCAAGCGCAAAAGCTTTCCGGCGGCTGGCAGCGCAAGCTCTCCATTGCGCTGGCGTTGGTTTCCCGTCCCAAGGTACTGTTTTTAGACGAACCGACGCTCGGCTTGGATGTTCTGGCAAGAAGAGAATTGTGGAAAGCCATTCAGGCATTAAAAGGCAGTATGACCATCATTCTGACTACACATTACATGGAAGAGGCCGAGGCGCTGTCCGACCGCATCGGGATCATGCAAAGCGGAAAACTGCTGTTCGCGGGAACAAAAGAAGCCCTGTTTGAGCAAAGCGGAAAACAGAACGTCGAAGAGGCATTTCTTCACATGGTTTCGGGAGGTGTTTTCGATGCGTGAGTCCCTCGTAAGAATTCTGACGCTGACCGGCAGAAATATAAAGGAGATCCTGCGCGATCCGCTGTCTTTCCTTTTCATGCTGGCGCTCCCCTTGGGGATGGAGATCCTGTTTTACTTTGTTTTTCACAAGCTGACGCCGCAGTTTGAAATGAAATACTTAGCCCCCGGCATCGTGGTGTTTTCGCAGGCGTTTTTGTCGCTTTTTGCCGGACTTCTGCTCGCGCTGGACAAAGCCACGGCATTTCTTACGCGCCTGTTCGTTTCTCAGACGAAGCCGCACGAATTTATCTTCGGCTACGCGCTTTCGCTCCTGCCGATCACCCTCGCGCAATCGGTGCTGTTTTTTGTGATCGGCGGTCTGATCGATCCCTCGCTCTTCGGGCTTGGCATGATATGGGCGATCCCGCTTTCGCTTGTTACGTCGCTGCTCTTTATCGGACTTGGGATTCTGATCGGCTCGCTCTGCAATGAAAAATCGGTCGGCGGCGTGGCGTCCGTCATCATTATGTGCCAATCGGTTCTGTCGGGAATGTGGTTTCCCCTGGAAGGCATGGGCAAAGAGATCGTCACCTTCATGAAATACCTGCCTTTCAAGAACGCCACCGATCTGATCCGAAATATCGTAAACGGCATCGGCGATCCGCCCTTATGGAAACCTCTTATCGTCGTACTGCTTTATACAGCGGCGGCATTGATCGCGGCAATTCTCGCTTTCAGAAGCAAAATGCGAGCAAAATAAAGGATAACAAGAAACCGCTTTTATCTTTCAGACAAAAGCGGTTTTACTAAGTTTTGTGGTTTATTCTTTTTCTGTGTTCAACGCTTTATACAAACCTGCCGCTATCGCCGCACCGATCAGAGGCGCCGCAATAAAGATCCATATTTGTGACAAAGCATCGATTTCGCCGTTGTAAATCCAAGCGGAAACAGCGGTCGCTATACTGCGTGCGGGGTTGACCGAGGTTCCCGTAAAGTTTATTCCGAGAAGATGAACGAGCGTAAGGGTAAGCCCGATGACAAGACCGGCGATTTTTCCTGTTCCCGCCTTCTCATCGGTCACATTCAAAATGGTATATACAAAAATGCAGGTCAGCACCGCTTCAACAATGAGAGCGGCAATAATACCTCCCGTCACAAGACCGTTGTCGCCGAAACCGACAGCATAGTTGCAAGCATTGCCCAAAGGACTGATATTCGCCATTTTGAAAATGCCGAATACCAGCATCGCGCCCGCAGCACCGCCGATGATCTGGCTGATGATATATGCAAAGAATTCTTTTGCAGCCATCCGTTTTGTGAGCAAACATCCGAGAGAAACAGCAGGATTGACATGACATCCGCTTACCCGGCCTACGGAGTATGCCATCGCAACGATGGTGAAACCAAAAGCTAAAGAGGTGGCGACAAGACTGCCGCCGGTCGCACCGGCCACGCCGCATGCAATGAAAACAAGTACAAATGTGCCGATTCCCTCCGCCATGGCTTTTTTCATCAGATTATTCATAGTTTTTCCTCCCATCAAAAATATTTGTATTACTACATCCATATTGTATCACAATAATTCCAAAAAGGAAAGATATTTTTTACTTAATTTTTACTTAAATATGCCGATTCTGTTTTCATGCAAAAATGCATATCTTAAACGAACAAAACAGCCCCGTTCCCCGCCTAAAGTTCAGGAAACTGTGACTTTATCGGCGATATGCGATTATGAATCGTAGAACTGCCGTCCTCCGTCTGTTACAAGTCGCTCTGCCTTAGGATACGCAAAGATATCGCTGTTTTCCGCGTTTGCTTCAAGATAAGCGGCAAACTCGTTTGCATACCATTTTGCCATTTCAAGGTTGTGCATACGGTAGTATCCGCAGTTTTGGGGAGCGGTACCGGGCACCTCGCGGGCATCGTTTACGGATGAAAAGGCTTTCAGGATAAGCCCATAAAGCTCCCGCGGCGTCCGGTTCCCTTTGAGAATAAGATAAAAACCCGTAAGACAGCCCATAGGTCCCCAGTAGATCACTTCATCTTTCCAATCGGGCGTGTTGCGAAGATACGTTGCGATCATATGCTCCAGCGAATGCATCGCCGCAACATCCATGACCGGTTCCCTGTTAGGTCTTTTCAGTCTTATATCATAGGTCGTAACGGAATAGTCGCCTACATGATCGACTCTGCTTGTGAAAATACCGGGTACCATGCGCGTGTGGTCTACCGAAAAGCTCTGTATCAATTTCATTCCCGTTTCTCCTCCTGTTTCAACCGATACGGTCTTTGTTTCGCAAAACATGTTTGATAAGCGGCGTTTGCAAAAAACCGCATGAATACCGGGTTATAAGAAAAACACCTTTCAATCGAACACGAACAGTTCAAATCTGAGGGGTGATTATCATGTAGAAGTTGCGCTAAAAGGTGCAAATCCAAAGGAAGAACAGCAAAAAAGTACGTAATCATTGCTGCGTGCGTTTTGCTTCTACAAACCGGAATTTGTTTGTACATATTTCAAAAAAACAGTAATCAATTGGGGGTCAAAATGGGTTCCTGACTCTTCCTTAATAATTTCAAGAGCTTCGTTTTCCGGCAATGCTTTTTTATAGCATCGATCAGATATCAAGGCGTCGTAAACATCCGCAAGTGCCATAATCCTTGCGCAAAGAGGAATGTCTTTTGCTTTTAACCCTTCCGGATATCCGGTTCCATCCCACCTCTCGTGATGGTACATAGCTATATCCGAAGCAAATCTCAAGTAAGACTCATCAGTGATTCCAGATAGTATTTGACCAACTATAACGCCGCCTTTTGCTGCGTGTAGCTTCATTTGCTCGAATTCTTCTGCCGTTAGTTTTGCTGGCTTTTTTAGAATCGTATCTGAAACAACGATTTTACCAACATCATGCATAGGCGCAAGTGTATAGATCAAGTTTATGAACAGACCGTCAATTTCGTCTGTATAAACACCTTCCTTCAATGCCCCCAGGGCTATTAACTTAACATACTCTCTGGTTCTGGATACGTGTTGCCCTGTGTCTGTATCACGGTTTTCGATTACGCTGGCAAGTCCTGATATCATATGCTCCTGCATATCTGTGATCCTCTTCTGGTTAGCAATAAGCGCTACCTGCGTGTCCTCCTGAACAAGGTCGTTGTAATAGATGTAACACAGACATGCTGCCATACCGATGCTAATATACGCAGTATGAAGATTCATAAACGTTACAGGTATTATTCCCGCTATCAGCGTAAGTACGACCATTATAATCGTAAATTTATCTCTGTGTTTGAATCTTTTGCCAACTGCTAACATACAGACCATGAGATAAATCAAACTGAAAAAATAGAACACAGAGTAAATCATGAAAAAGTTCCCTCTGTGATATCCGTCTTCCGCAAAATAAAAAATCCAACCGAACGGAGCGGCAATGATCTCAATAGCAGCATGCGGAATAAAGAACCAAAGGGCTTTTTTAGATTGTTCGTGTAACCCTAAGGCACCTGAGAAGAACACTGCCATGGGCGGCGCGACAGAGAACTGTAATACTGTAATTATTGTAAGAGGAACAGCAAAGGAGGGACTATAATAACCGCAGTGAACGGCATATTCTGCGGCAGCACAGAACATAACAGAAACGAACGTAATGATATGCCACGTTTTTTGCTGTTTGTCAAATCCCGAATAACGAATTACATGTATTGTCATGGAAAGCATTAACAATTCTATCAGGATAATTGAGCTAAGATAAAAGTGCACGTTGATTCTCCTCTTTATGTGGCATGATATCAATCATAGTCACAAGTTTCAATTCTCCAACCTCATTATAACTTCAACATTGTGTATTTTTCAATCATACAACAGTAAAGAAGCCCGCAAATCCGTCTGAAAGCCCGAAATTTGCTATTGTCCGATTTTTGCTCAAAATGCAAGAAAACCCATTTTGTCTTGGTAGACAAAAGAGGTTTCTTTCATGGTCGGGGCGACAGGATTTGAACCTGCGACCCTCTGCTCCCAAAGCAGATGCGCTACCAAGCTGCGCTACGCCCCGAAAAGCGGCGGAAAACCGCCGCAATTATTTCTTTTTCAGCACGAGCATCCGATCCACGCGCTTAACGGGACGAGCGGGTAAAAGCAACTCGCCGTTTCCGTCCACGGTCAGCTCGCCCGCGGCAAGAAACTCGCCGGTGGAGGGATTGTACCATTGCGCCGTATAACAGGCGCCCGGCGTCAGGTCGATCACGGTCACATCGGTTTCATAATCGGCGGGACAACTGATATAATAGACTAAAATCTCGTTCTT
>JAGCSD010000098.1 GCA_017964345.1 Clostridia bacterium | reverse complement strand
CCCGTCACCCTAGGCGGAACAACGTTCCGCAAAAAGCGTCAGCTTTTTCGGCTTTCGACAGAAAGCCGCTACGCACATTATACCATTGAAAAAGATAGCTGGCAATAAAAAATTGCAACAAAAAAAGAAGTTGTTATTCCCGGGCGGATGGGGTATAATATTCGCAGTAAGACTTGCTCCGCAAGTCTTGGCGGTCCTGCCGCCTGCGCGCCTCGCGCGCGCCGCTCTATTGACGGCTTCGCAAAAATGCCCTTGCAAGCAAGCATTTTTGCTCATGGTATAATATTCGCAGTAAGTATTTTCGGAGCAAGTATGGAACTGTTCAAGACCAGAAAACGATTTGATATCGTGCATTATGTGCCGTTTTTGCTCGGCGCGGCGGCGGTGATCCTCGTTGCGGCGCTGCTGGTTCTTTTATGGCCGCGGGGCGAAAGATCCGTTTCCCGTTCGGCGGTAAAGGAATTGCCCGTGCCCGTGGACGCGACGTATGCCGTTTTTGAATCCGGCATTGTTTACATCGATAAAAGCGCCGGTGCGCTGTACTATATGGATGACCGGATGGAAACCATGTGGGGCTTTTCCGGCACGACGGACGATATGCGCCTGTACACCGGCGCGGGCCGTGTGGGAGTTGCGGGCGCCAAAAAACTGCAGGTCATCGACAAAGACGGTAATTTGGTCTTTACTAAGGAATTTGAGAGGGCGATCCTTGACGTGGCAATGGGCGAAAAGCTGATCGCCGTGCGGTTGAGCCAGTCCGACGAAACCATTCTGCTCAATACCACCGGGGAGGAGATCGACCGCATCATCTCCGGCAGTAATGAAACCATCATTCGCTTCGGCGTATACGCCACCGGCAGCGTGTGGGTCATCACGGTCGAAAACGCGGGGTACGCGCCCGTCTATCGACTTTCCACTTACAAATATGAAAAAGAAAAGACGCAGACCGCCAATTTTGAGGAAGACGGTCAGATGATCTATAACGCCGCGTTTGACGACAACCTGTGCTATCTGTTCGGCACCGGGACCATTCTGGTGCGGGATTGCGATTATACCGACAGCGTACACAAAGATTATACCGTCAACGGCTTTGATGTGGCGGACTACGGAATGCAGGGTAAAAAACTGCATCTGCTTCTGCTGGGGAGCGGACGTCTGAAAGCGATTTCCGACAGCGGCGTCAAGGATTTCTCCTGTCCCGAGGAGCTTCTCGGCGCGGCGCTTTCCAAGTCCTATTATTACGGGTTCAGTTCCTATTATCTATACCGCATTTCGCCCCAAAGCGGGCAATGCACGACCTATCGTTTTCCCCTGCGGGTGGACGCGCTGATCAACGGAAACGGCTTCGTGCTGGTGGAATCGGACGGCAAGCTGTTCTACTACGCGCTCGGGAACGGATAAGGAGGATTTTTCGTGAATTTGGTGGATGTGGGCATTCTCGCCGTACTGGGTCTGGGTTTTCTGCTGGGTTGGTATAAAGGCTTTCTGACAACGGCGCTGAGTCTTGCCTCCTATGTGGTTTCCTGGGTGGCGGCGTTTGCCTTTTACGGCAATTTGGCTTCCTTCGTAATGGAAAAAGCGCAGCTGGGCAACACGCTGCTGTATTTCACCGCCGGCGCGGAAAAACTCAGCGATATGAGCGTCGCGAACGCGGATATTTCCGTGCTGACTGCTGAAAAAATCACCGAAAGTGTATCTAATCTGCCCACGCCGATCGGCAATATGATTCTGGAGAATATTCAGAATCAGGCGTTCGCCGCGCAGGGGATCACCACACTCAGCGATTATTTCAATCAAACGATCATCAACCTGAGCATCAACCTGATCTGTTTTCTGATCATCTTCTTCGCGGTCAAACTGGTCTGTATGTTCGTTATCGGCTTGGTTGACGCGGTCAGCCGTCTGCCGGTCCTCAAGCAGTTCAACCAGGTGCTCGGCGGCGCGCTCGGCGTTCTGCAGGCGGCGGTGTTGATCGCCGTTGTCTTTGCCGTCGTGCCGATCGCCATGTCCGTACTGCCCCTTGAATCGTTCTATTCCATGATCCAGGGTTCTTTGCTCGGACGGCTGTTCTTAAACGGCAATATCATCTTTAGTGTTCTGAAATCGGTCATGTAACGAGGTGCGATATGTCCTTTCTTACATCCCATAAAACCATTCTGCTGCGTGCGCTCGGCGGCGTTTTGGCGCTGGCGGTCGTCGTTTCGCTCGTGATCCTGTTTGCCGAGCACGGAAAAAGCGATCGCGCGATCCGGGGTGGAAGCAGTCAGCCGGACGCGAATCTGCGTTATCTGACGGCGGAAACGACGGAAAACGGCATTCGCCTGCGTTTTAAGTTCTGCTCCGGTACCGGCGACAGCGCCGCGCCCTGTTCCGTGCCGCGCTATCAAGCCGCTGTCCTGCCCGCGCCGGCGCGCCTTGCCGTGACGTTTGACGCGCTTTCCTATGCCGATTACGTCATCGACGGCACGCCTGTCGATCCCTCGGGGCTGTTTTTCGCGCTTTTCCGCGCCGAACGCACAGACGGCAGTTCCACCTTGTACTTTCACTTGTCCGATACGGTGACCGTCCGGGCGGAAGAAACCGACGAGCTGGTCCTGACGCTGACGCGCACGGACACGCCCGCGCAGGGGGCGTACTTCCTCTTGGCGGATGCGTATTACGAATATCTGACCGGCACCATGCCGAAAGCAAACTTTACCCCCACGCTGTGCAATGATTACGCCGCCGTGCTGATGATCTCCGCGCCCTATGCCACAGAGGACAAGGCGGAATCCGCGCGGGACGCGCTTTTGACCGATGCGTGGGAAGGGCAAAGCCTGCGGATCGTTTCGCTGTCGGCGGGCGCTT
>JAGCSD010000097.1 GCA_017964345.1 Clostridia bacterium | reverse complement strand
TCTGCGCAGGGAATGCGGTTTGAAAAAAGCGCACCGGATCGCTGCGCTTTCGTATTTCAACGTGAAATTGATATGCCCGGAGGAATGGAATTTCAGCCCCGAGATCTCGCCGGAAACAACAACGGACGCCAAAAGCGGATCGTTCACAAGCGATTGCTTGACATAAGCGTTTAACTGAGAAACGCTGATTTTTTTCATCGGATGCCCGCCGCCTTGAGCGTATTGACCAGCAACATGGCGCGCGTCATCGGTCCGGTGCCGCCGGGGTTGGGCGTGACGGCAAACGCGACATCCTTAACGGCGTCAAAGTCCACGTCGCCCACCTGCTTGCCGTCGATCCTGCTGATGCCGATATCGATCACGACCGCGCCGGGTTTGACCATGTCACGCGTAATCATATGCGCTTTGCCCACCGCGCAGACGAGAATATCCGCCTCGCGCGTAATACTCGGCAGATCCCGCGTTTTGGAATGACATATCGTGACCGTGGCGCCGGCGTGAAGCAAAAGAAGCGCCATGGGCTTGCCCACGTTGTTGCTTCTGCCGATCACCACGGCGCGCTTGCCGCAAACATCCACGCCGCTTTGCCGGATCAACGCCATAGCGCCGGCGGGCGTGCAGGAAACAAACGCGTCCGCATCATTCATCAGTACGCCGCCGATATTTTCGCGGGAAAACCCGTCTACATCTTTGTGAGGAAGGATCGCCTTGACGACCGCCGCCTCGTCCAAATGGCGCGGAAGCGGGAACTGCACCAGAATACCGTGAACGGCGTCATCTGCGTTCAAGCGATCGATCAACGTCATCAGCTCTTCCTGCGTCGTACCGGCAGGCAGACGGTATTCCAAGGAGTGAATACCGACCTCGCGGCAATCGAGCGTTTTATTCTTCACATAAATACAACTGGCAGGATCTTCCCCCACCAGCACGACCGCCAGCGTCACGTCCTTCTTGGCGCGCGCCAGCTTGTCCTTCAGGTCGGCTTTGATGTCCGCCGCCAGTTTTTTACCGTCTAAAATCATTCGTTCATCCCCTTATGCAAAAATTTCATTCTACCTAAAAGCGCAACGCCTACCGCGTTATCCGCACTAAGCTCAGGTTGTGAAAACACTACGCAGGCGCTCCCGTTTTGCTCAAATAAAACCGGCAGTTTTTGACGCAGATACGCACTGGACGATACGCCGCCCGCCATCAGCACGGTGCGCAAGCCGGCGTAATACGCGGCGCCTCCCGCCATTTTGGCAAGTGTGCGTGCAATGGCGCTCATCAGCGCCTCGCACAGCGCGTCGGGATCAGCGCCGCCCTCCAGCGCGCGCAGAGCCGCCGCTTCCGTTCCGGAAAAACTGCAGTCTTCCATGGAAGCGCTGATCGGCAATGTCAAGCGTACACCGTCAAAGGCGCAGGCACGCTTGTCCACCTCTTTGCCGGCAGGAAAGCTCATACCCATTTTAACGCCTAAGCGGTCGATCAACTGCCCGGCGTTGATATCTTTGGATGCGGCAAGCTGTTTGATCTTCCATTCCGACGCTTGCTTCTGAACAGAAAGCACCTCGGTAGTGCCGCCGGAGAGATGCACCGCGCAAAAACTGTTTTCCGACAAATCCGTACCGTAGAGCGCCGCCTGAATATGTCCCTGCTGATGATCGGTGGCAAACAGCGGCACATTAAGACTCATGGCAATATTCTCGGCAATACGACGTCCGGCGAAAAATACCGGCATATAAGAATGACTCAGTCCGCGCGGCTGTGTGCTGACGCAGACCGCCGCAATATTGACGGGATTCACCCGTTCCAGAAGAGCTTTATACAATTCGGGGAAATTATTGACGTGCTTGAAAAACGCTTCGCTCTGTCGCAGCCCGCGTTCCCCTTCCGCCACGCTCAAAAGTCTGCGCTGTTGACTGACAAGGTTCCCTTCCTCATCCACCGCCGCCACACTGGTGGTATAACAACTGGTATCAATGCCCAAAAAAATCATAAGGTTTTACTGTATGCCCCCAAAATACCGTTGATGAACGCGGGGGCTTCCGGCGAAGAATACTTCTTTGCCAACTCCACCGCCTCGTTGATCGCCGCGCCCGCCGGGACGTCGTCCCGGTAGCGGATTTCGCACAGCGCCAACCGCAAGAGAGAGAGGTCCGTCCGGTTCATGCGTTCGACGGACCAGCCCTTGGCATAAGACGCGATGATCTGATCCAACTCCGCTTTATGCGTTCGCACCAGTACGCGAATGTCTTCAATATACGCCGCTTCCTCTTGAAGCGCCCGCAAAGCATCGTCTTCTTCTTCAAACAGTCCGGGCAGCATTTCCTTAGCGGTAGAAGTCCCGAAGGTATCTTCAAACACCAGTTTGAATGCCATTTCACGCGCCTTGCTTCTTGTTGCTCTCATAGTGCCTCCGTAAAAACCAAAGAGCGAGAAAGCCTCCCGCTCTTGGTTCTGCTTTGTCCGTTTCAGTTTTGTTTCGAAACCAGTGAATTATCGACCTGCACGCTGACTTTATGTACCGCGATACCGCACAGCGTTTCGATATCCGATTTGACGTTCTGCTGTATTTGCGCGCTCGTTTCGGGAATGACCGTATCCTTATCCAGCGACAC
>JAGCSD010000096.1 GCA_017964345.1 Clostridia bacterium | reverse complement strand
GCAGGATCGCGGTACTTGTCTAAAAGGATCATCGTCAGCGCCTTGTTCAGTCCTTCGCGCCCGCACAGCGTGTCATGCGCTTCCATGCACGCGATCAGGTCGTCCAGGAACGCCTCCGCCGCGGGGAATTCTTCTAAAAATTCCCGCACCTCACGATCCTCCTGTGTGTCGCCGGCAAGCTGCGCGCGCAAGCGCGCGTTTTCCTCTTCCAGCTCCTTTAGGCGCGCGGTGTCATTCTGCTCGTCCATTGCCTTCTCCATCTTCTTCAGCCTCCATTCTGCTTTGATGCGCTTTGATATGTTCTTCAAAACGGATGCGCGCGTCGCTGTTTAACCCGAACGACTCCTCAAATTCTTCACTGAGCAGTTCTTTGCTGTGTTCCGCCACATGAATGGCATGGTCGTCGGTTGAAAACACCGCCACGGGCGATCCGTTTTTCAGCTGTTGGTTTTCTCTTTGGGCGCGGGCGGTGTGGATCTCACTCAGATCCGAAATCGATTCCCAATCGCCCATGCCCAGCGCCTGCAGGATCTTTCCCTTGGTGCGCCCGGGCAGACGTCCTTCGTCGTCGGAGAACAGTCCTCGCGCGAGCAAATCGTAAATCAGCTGCTTGCGGGCGGAAAGCGAATCGGACAGCTCGTTTTCCGTTTCATGCACGCAATCGTCGCTGGTCAGCATACTCGCGTTCCAGGCAAAGCGCGCAATGCGTCCGTTCTTCCCCACCACACGTTCCAGGCGCGTCTGTCCGGCGAACTGCTTGAACAGGCGCAGCCATTGGCGTGAGATCTCCAAAATCGCGTCGCGGATGCGGTCCGCCGTAATGGCAAGACGCGTATCGTCCTGTTCGGCGATGGTATTGAGCGCCGTGCCGGAAGAAACATTGGTCGGCACGACCGATCGACGCATCAGATCGCTGGTGCCCGAAACCAGATTGAATTCCTCACGAAGCGATGTTTCCTCCTGCGCGAATTCGTGCGGCAGGCTCCCGGGCGAAAGCAGTTCGGGCTTGCTTGCGCCCTGGCGATAGACCAGTACGCGTCCCGGTGTCAGCCCGTTTTCCTCTAAGTCCTCGAGGTCGGCGGTCCCTTCCTCCACCGTCAGCACGCCGATCGCCGCGCGGTTCAAGAACTCATGCTTGCGGTTGCGCACGGCATTGTACGCGCGCTGAAGCGGAATGCACCGTTCGACGACCGACGTACCCCACAGACAGCCCGGCTTGCCGATGGCGTTCTGCTGTACGAACGGCAGTTTGCGCGTACCGCCTTCGCCGTTGCGGTAAGGCAGTTCTTCTTCGGCAAGCAGTACGTCGCCGCAAACCGCCAAATATCTGCCGTTCGCATGGTCCGTGCTCGGCTGTTCATAATACTCTAAAAGCAGGCATCTTTCTTCCGTATCCGCCGCGGCATTCATGCGCAGAATGCCCGACAGCGCCTCCGGAACGCCCCACGCGTCGATCTTCTGCGGCTTGACGTCCACGCCCCACAGCTCCTTGACATAGGCGCAAGGATAAATGTGCGCGTGGATGACGGAGCGGCACTGTGCGATATCCGGCAGCGTGGGATCGTCGGGGTAGATTTCCTGCGGCGGGCACACGGTGGTAGCGATGTCGCCTTCATACAGCGAACGCCCGGACGCGTTCATGCCCACCACGCGCCCTTTTCGGCTGACCCAGTCCTGCTTGTAGAACACCGTACCGCACAGCTCCGACCACACCGTCGCTTCCCGAATCAGGGACGACATGGCGTTGCGCTCAAAGGCGGAACGCAGGATCGCCGTGCTGACGCGCGCGCTTTCAACGTCCTCCTCGTCGTTCGTGGCGGGGCGCACCGCTACGCGCGGCACGATTTTGTTCAGTTTGGCAAGGCGGCTTTCCACGATCGGCGCGATATGGTTATATGCCTCCCGCTCCTGCCACGGGAACGATTTTTCCAAAAAACGGAGTTTTCCCGCCTCGGGGAAAATATCGCAATACTGGTTGCCCGCAAAGAATTGCAGATTGAGCTGCCACTGCAATTCATACGGAAGTCTTTCACGGCTGCGGCGCGTAAATTCCTCCGTCACGAACGCGCACAATTCTCTTTTGCGCTTTTCTTCCTTATTCAAAAGCATTCTTCCCTTCTTAATTGAGCCTTTTTTGTTTACGCATTGCCAGCAGCCGTTCCTTTTCACGTTCCACCGCGGACAAAACGTGTTTGGGAGTATGCGGCTCCGGGCGCGACATAATATAGTAACGCAGCTCGTCCATCGCGTGATCGTCGCGCTTGATCGGATGATCGCCGGCACCGTAGCGATAACCCTTGATCTCGCGGATCATCTCCGGACAGGATCGGAAAATAAAAAGACGGGGATGATCGGTCCCTGTCCGCAAATACTGCTTGACGCGTTGGATGCCCGTCCACAGATTCTTATTCACGCGCGTGTTGACGGAGATCCCCAATTCATAGAACAGTTGCGCCACGCTCTTGTCCGCCGAAAGCGTATGCTGAAGCGCCGCCGAATCCATCAGCGCCTCCACACGTCCCTGATACCCCTTACGCCAGCCCAGAGCTTCGCACTGCGCCAGAATATGCTCACAGTGCCAGCGGGCGTCCTGTCCGGCGGCGTAATGCTCGGCGATCACATAGATATTGCCGTCGCCGTCCACGGCATACCAATGGCAGGAGAGAGGATTGACCAGCCCGGGATCAATGGAAAGATTGTCATACCAGTCACGCGGCACCGCAAACGGCTCGATCACGTGAACGTGTTCGTCGAACTCGCGGTAAACCAGCCCTTCATGACTCATAAAATGCCCGTACTGCCGGCTCTCGCGTTCACTTTCCGGAAGCAGACTTTTAAGCATTTCCACCTCGCGCGCGTTCAGGAAGGGATTGTCTTCCCAGCACATGGTGATATACCATGCCTCGGGATCGTGACGCTCGTTCAGATAGATCTCATCATGTACCCACGTCAGTCCCATCAGCGGCGTCATGGTGCCCCATATCTCACCGCAGGTGTCCAGCACGCGCATCCGGCATTCGTCATAAATATCCTTGGGCGGTTCTTCGTCGAACCATATCCAGTTCTGACTCGTACCCTGAAAACGCTGCCGTCCCTGGTCACAGCTTTTGAAGCCGATGGTCGAAAGTCCGCCATGCACGCTTTTGACTAAAATGAAGTCGATCACGCCCGCGTCGGGACTGTCCTCGCGTCCGCGGCGCATGACGATCTTTTCTATCCATTCCCGCGGCAAATAAGACAGCAGTTTTTCCTGCGCCACATCGCGTTGGACCTCCTGCGTAAGGCTGACCACCCATCCTTTGGTCGGCGCTGTTATCTTGCGGAACGGATGGATCCCGCGCGCGAACCAAACGGCCTCGACTGCGCCGCACTCGGTCTTGCCCGTGCGGTTGCCGCCGAACACCCAGCGGTTGCGCTTCCGGCACGCGTGAAACTGCATTTGCTTGCGATGCACCGTATGCAGGTTATACCCCGCCAGTTTAAAGAGCTGTGGATTTTCACGAATCTTT
>JAGCSD010000014.1 GCA_017964345.1 Clostridia bacterium | reverse complement strand
TTCCGCGGGGTACGCGCGCCGGCAGGAGCGTCATATCGTCTATCTGAAAAAAAGCGAGAATATTTCCGATTTTCTGATCCTGACCGGCGCGCACGCCGCTATGATGGAACTGGAAAATATTCGCGTGTTCAAAGATGTCAAAAACAATCTGAACCGCGCCGACAACTGTCTTTTCGGCAACATGGGCAAAACCGTGACCGCGGCGCAGAAACAGCTCGACGATATCCGCGCGCTGCGTTCGGCAGGTGTGCACCTAAGCGAACCGTTGGAGGAAGCGTGTCTTCTGCGGATGGCGAACCCGGAGGCGTCGCTTGAGGAACTGGCGCGGATCAGCGGAAATACCACCAAATCGGCGCTGAACAAGCGCTTCTCTAAAATTCGCGCCATGCGGGAAGGAATACGGTAGCCATGGCTTTTGTTCATTTGCATACGCATACCGAATACAGTCTGCTTGACGGCGCTTGCCGGATCGAGGAGCTTGTCTGCGCCGCGGTGGACGCCGGCATGGACGCGCTTGCTGTCACCGACCACGGCGTTATGTATGGGGCGGTGGAATTTTACAAGACAGCCAAAAAACACGGGATCCAGCCGATCATCGGCTGTGAAATGTATGTGGCGCCGCGTTCCCGCTTCGACAGGGAAGGCAAAAAAGAATACGCGCATCTGATCCTCCTGGCGATGAACGAGGAAGGCTATCAGAATCTGATAAAGCTCGATTCGCTCGCGTTTACCGAGGGATATTATTACAAACCGCGCATCGATTACGACCTGCTTGCCGCGCACAGCGAGGGATTGATCTGTCTGTCCGCGTGCTTGGCGGGCGATATTCCGCAGGCGCTTCTGCGCGGGCGGTATGAGGAAGCCGTCGCGTTTGCCAAGAAGCTGGCGGCGATGTTTCCGGGACGCTTTTATATTGAATTGCAGGATCACGGCATTGCCGAACAGAAGCGGATCCTGCCGCTTTTGATCAAATTGGCGCGGGAACTGGATCTGCCCATGGTGGCGACCAACGACGTGCATTATGTACATAAAGAGGACGCCGAGATGCACGACGTGCTGTTGTGTATTCAGACCGGCAAAACACTCGACGAACCCGACCGGATGCGCTTTGAAACGGAAGAGTTCTATCTGAAAACCGAAGAAGAAATGCGCGAGCTGTTTTCTTCCGTCCCGGAGGCGATCGACAACACCGCGCGTGTGGCGGCGCAGTGCGCGTTTGATTTTGAATTCGGCAATATCCATATTCCGTATTATGAAGTGCCCGACGGGCTGAGCGCGGAAGAGTATCTTCACAAGATCGGCATAGAAGGCTTGCGGAAACGCTATCCTCGCATCACCGACGAGATCACCGAGCGCTTTGAATATGAGTTTGACATGATCCGCCGGATGGGCTATGTGGAATATTATCTGATCGTGTGGGACTACATCCGCTATGCCCGCTCCGTCAATATCGTGGTCGGTCCCGGGCGCGGCAGCGGCGCCGGAAGTTTGGTGGCGTACGCCATCGGCATCACGAACATCGATCCTTTGAAATATCAACTGCTGTTTGAGCGTTTTTTGAATCCGGAGCGCGTCAGCATGCCTGATTTCGATGTCGATTTCTGCTTTGAACGGCGCGGCGAGGTCATCGAATATGTCAAGCGCAAGTACGGCGCTGACCATGTGGCGCAGATCGTGACATTCGGTACGCTCAAGGCGCGCGGCGCCATCCGCGACGTGGGACGCGTCCTCAATATGCCGTACGCGGACGTGGATAAGATCGCCAAAATGGTGCCGTCGGAGCTGAATATCACGATCGACCGCGCGCTTACGGTCAACCCCGAGCTGCGCCGGGCGTGCGAGGACGAACGCGTCGAAAAGCTGATCGATCTCGCCAAACGCCTGGAGGGCTTGCCGCGCAACGCGTCCACTCATGCCGCGGGCGTGGTGATTTCCAAAAATCCGGTCGATACCTACGTGCCGCTTTGCGTGAACGGCGATATGGTCGCCACGCAGTACGTCGCCAAATATCTGGAGCAACTGGGACTTCTCAAAATGGATTTTTTAGGTCTGCGCACCTTGACGGTCATTCGGGATACGCTGCGCTTTATCGAGGCGCGTACGGGTGAAACACCGGATATGATGACGCTGGACTTCGACGATCAAGCGGTGTATAAAATGATCGGTACCGGCGACTGCGACGGCGTATTTCAGCTTGAAAGCAACGGAATGCGTTCCTTTATGAAGGAATTAAAGCCGACCTGTCTGGAAGATATCGTCGCCGGTATCGCGCTGTACCGACCCGGTCCGATGGACAGTATTCCCAAGTACATTTTCGGCAAAAACCATCCCGACCAAGTGGAATATGATCATCCGGTCATGAAGCAAACGCTGGAAGTGACCTACGGCTGTATGGTCTATCAGGAGCAGGTCATGCAGATCGTGCGCGACGTGGCGGGCTATTCTCTCGGGCGCAGCGACATCATGCGCCGCGCCATGAGCAAAAAAGACCAAAAAGCCATGGAACATGAGCGTCAAGTCTTCATTTACGGGCTGGAAGAGAACGGCGAAGTCATAGTGCCTGGCGCGATCCGCCGCGGTATCGAGGAAGCGGTCGCCATCCGTATTTTCGATAAGATCAATCACTTTGCGCAGTATGCTTTCAATAAATCTCACGCGGCGTCGTATGCCGTTGTCGCCTACCAGACGGCATATCTGAAATGCTATTATCCCATTGAGTTTATGGCGGCGATGCTCAACAGCCTGCTCGGTGACGACGCGCAGACGGCACGCTATACACGTTATTTGACCGAACACGGCGTGCGTATCCTGCCGCCCGATCTGAACAAGAGCGCATCGGGATTCGCGCCCGTGCCGGGAGAAAACGCCATTCGCTTTGGACTGGCGGGGATCAAGAACGTGGGTATTGCCGGTATCGACTTCTTGGTAAAGGAACGCGAACAGAACGGTGCTTACGCGACGCTGGATGATTTTGCTTCGCGTACCGCCTCGCGCAGCGACATCAACAAGCGCATGATCGAAAGTCTGATCAAAGCCGGCGCGTTCGATTTTACCGGCTTTTCGCGCCGCAGCTTGCTCGCGGGGTATGAAGCCGTGCTGGACGCCGCCGCGTCCCGCGCCAAAACGAGCCTTGCCGGGCAATTCTC
>JAGCSD010000095.1 GCA_017964345.1 Clostridia bacterium | reverse complement strand
GAACGCTTCCGCCATGGACGTGCCCTTGCCCACGACCTGAAGCAATTTATCGTTGGGAATGATGATCAGGCTGTCCACATTCGCTTTCAGTTCGGCAATACCTCTGTCCGCGTTATTGGAGCGGGTGCGTCCTTCAAACAGGAACGGATAGGTCACCACGCCGACGGTCAGCATTCCCATTTCCTTGGCGGCTTCCGCCACGATGGGCGCAGCGCCCGTTCCGGTCCCGCCGCCCATGCCTGCCGTTACAAACACCATGTCCGCACCGCGAAGCTGGTCCATAATATCGTCACGGCTCTCTTCCGCCGCTTTTTTGCCGATTTCGGGATTAGCGCCCGCGCCCAGCCCTTTGGTGATTTTTTCACCGATTCTGAGTTTTTTGTTCGCCTTGGAACGAGCCAGCGCCTGCTGATCGGTATTGATCGCAATGTACTCCACACCGGTCAATCCCGCCGTGATCATACGGTCTACGGCGTTATCGCCCGCGCCGCCTACGCCAACTACTTTCAGTTGAGCGAAGCCACCCATATCCATTTCAAATTCCATGTTTGTTTCTCCTTTCAAGTTCTTATATTCCCAATAAATTTCTGATGTTTTCAAAAAATCCGGGTTCATCGTCCGCGTCAACGTCCAACGAAAGCTCCATGGTCGCCAAGGCGGAAGAATAACAAGGTTGATTGAAGCTGGTCGACTGCGGCTGAACGATCAAGGTCGTACGGTTGATCTGCCGCTGTACGAATTCCCGCAGCCCGCGCATCATCGCGCCGCCGCCGGTCAGATATACCGGCATATACGACGGCAAGGCGCATCCGCTCTGATCCAACGTCTGGACCAAAATCCGGAGCATTTCCTGCATACGCGCCTCAATGACCTCCTGCACGCGGATCGCGGAAAACCGCTCAAAGCGGTACGTTTCCTTATCGCAAACCTCGTAGCAGTCGTCTTCCCCCAGCGAAAGCCCGTAGATCGAGCGTTTTTTCAGCTCCTCCGCCATCGCCCGGTTCAGATGAAAGACTTTTTCCAGATCCCCCGTGATGTTGGCGCCGCCGAAGGGCAGGACGCGGTGGAACACCAGCCCGTCGCCGCGCACGACCATCACGCAGGTGGAATGCGCGCCGATATCGATCATCACCGCGCCGTGATCGCGCTTTTCGCGCGGAATGAATTTCATTGCCTCGGCATACGACGCGGCGATATACGTGCTGACCGTGCAGCCGCAACGGTTCAAGAACCCCGCCACACCGGAAGTAAACCATTTTTCCGCTAAAACGGAGGAAATGACCGCCGCGAAGCGGGACGCCTTGCGTCCCAGCGGCTCCATCGTCCGCCGCGCGTCGTCCAAATAGAACAGCACCGGACAGCGGTGAAGCATGATCATATCCTTCGGCACGTTCAGATTGCTTCTGCCCTTTTGATAGAGCTGCTCCAGATCCGCTTCCGTAATGGTCTTGTGCGATGAAAACGTCAGCTCGACCTTTTTACAGACTATGGAAACAAAATCGGCGGGGATCCCGACATGGATCTGCCGGCACCGCTTGCCGGCTTTCTTTTCCGCCTCGCGCAGCGCCGCGGCGACCGCGGGCGCGAGCGCGTGCCTGTCCACCCATTTGCGGTTCTTATACCCCGCATACGCGACAGACGCGCTGCCTAAGATATGCGTATCGCTCTGCCCGATTTCGCTGATGATCGAAACGACCTTGCTTGTGCCTATTTCCAGTATTGCTGAAGCCTGGCGCATTCGGTTCTGCCTCCCACGACAAAACGGCGGGGTACAAACGCCCCGTATATTATGCTCCTATATATCATAACAGAAAATCAAAAAAAATGAAAGTGTTTTTTGCAAAAAATAAAGAATTTCTTCCCTTTTTATACGCTTTTCAGAGGAAATCCGTCGTTCCGCCCGCGTTTACGCCGGTTTTATTTCAAATAATACCCGCCCTCGCTCTCCAAATGCAGGACTTTTCCCTCGGTCAGCTTGTCCCCGATCGCGGCGATCGTGTCTTCCAAATGCATCAGTTTTTCTTCCGCGGTGGCACCGCCTGCCAAGAGCACGGTCAGGTATCCGTCATAGCACAGAACCAAACGGTACGGATCCTCCACATCGATGGATGTGATTTTGCCCGTCAAACGGCAAGCGCGTATCGCCTTCATCACGCAGACGGCGGCGTCCAGCCTGTCCGCTTCCGCGGTGGGCACCGTTTTACCGCCGACAGGCTGACTGATCGGCAGATTCAGGATCTGCGGCAGCGTTTCGTCCGGGACGGCACGCACCTCCAGGGCGATGCCGTCCGCGTCGATCAGGAAACAGCCGTTTGCGGTGTTGATCTGCCCCGCGGCAACGCGTTCGCGCACATAGATCTCCACGCCCGTGGGGAACACGCGCTTGATATCTGTGACCTCCAGATGCGGGTTGGACTCGATTTGCTCTCGCGCTTCCCTTTCGCTGAGCTTGACGATGTTCGTTTCTTCGGTGATCCCGCTTAAACGGATCACCTCTTCCTCGGAGATCGCCTGACAGCCGTACACGGTGATCTCCGTCACATTGAACAGCGAGCTGGTCATCAGAAAGAACAGTCCCGCGATCAAGATCAAGATCAGAATCCATAAGAGGATCGGACTTGGTCCCGCTTTTTCTTCCCGTAAGACTTTTCCTTTTCCCTTCATTCTCTCACCCGCACGCGCGCGCCGAGCGCGTATAATGTTTCTTCCAGGCGGTCGTACCCGCGTTCAATCAGATGATCGTCCGTAATGCGTGTTTCATCCTCCGCGGCGAGTCCCGCCAGCACCAGCGCCGCACCGCCGCGCAAATCGAACGTATGTACCTGCGCTCCCTTCAGTTTTTGAACGCCTTTGATAATCGCAAGACGCTCGCGCACCGTGATGTCGGCGCCCATTTTTTTCAGTTCGCCCGCCAAACGCAGGCGGTTTTCAAACACATTTTCCATAAGCATTCCCGTACCGTCCGCCACAGAGAGAAGCGTCATCATCGGGGATTGCAGGTCAGTCGGAAAGCCGGGATACGGCATGGTTTCCACCATTCCTCCCGCACGGAACCGCTTGTGCATCCGCACACGCAGACCGTCGCCGTCTTTTTTTATCTCGGCGCCGCCGTCGCGCAGTTTATTCGTCAAAGCCGCCACATGTTCTCCGATGGCGTTGCGCAGATAGATATCCCCTTTCGTCAGGACGGACGCGATCATCCAGGTCCCCGTCGCTATGCGGTCGGGCATGATCTCATACCGGCAGCCGTGCAGTTTTTTTACGCCTTGCACGGTAATGTGTCCGGTACCCGCTCCGGCAACACGTCCGCCCATTTGATTGAGAAAATTCTGCAGATCGACGATTTCCGGCTCCTTGGCGGCATTGTGAATGACCGTTTCGCCCTCGGCGAGCGCGGATGCCATCATGACGTTTTCCGTGGCGCCGACGCTGGGATAATCCAGATACACTTCCGCGCCGCGCAAACGCGTGCAGGATGCGTGAATATGTCCTTCTTCCTCCGTCACGGTCACGCCCAGAGCGCGGAGTCCTTTGATATGCAGGTCGATCGGACGCAAGCCGATGTCGCACCCGCCCGGATAACCGAGTGTGGCATGAGAAAGGCGGGCGGCCAGCGGTCCCAAAATGAAAATGGACGAGCGAAGCCGGCAGGTCAGTGCGTCTTTGAGCGGCATTTCCGCCAGATCCCGCGCGCAGACGCGGATGGTCCCGTCCGTTTCTTCCGTCCGACAGCCCAGATCGCGCAGCATGGCGAGCATGCAGACGGCATCGGACAAATGCGGGCAGTTGGTCAATTCTATCTCGTCCTGTGTCAAAATCGACGCGGCAAGGATCGGAAGAAGCGCGTTTTTGGCGCCCTGCACCGTTATATCGCCGCGCAGCGGACTTCCGCCTTCCACTATAATTTCTTTCATGCTTTCACCCCATATAATAAAACTGTTTCCGTTTTACTATATGCGCGGAAAGACTTTTTCGTGTCATGCCTCATGCGCCTGCTGTCCTCCGCGGCGCGGCTTATAAGCGGAAACGCTCAGAAGCACGCCGACCGCCGCCAGTACCACGCCCAAGGACGTGGCGCCTTTGGAAATAAAGGGAAGTGTCACACCCGTGGACGGCAGAATGTTGGTCGCTACGCCCATATTGATGAACGCCTGCAGAACGATCAGAGTGGTAATGCCCGCCGCTAAATGCGCGCCGAAGCTGTCGGGCGCTTCCAGCGCGATTTTGATACCGAAAAAGGCAAACGCCACGTACAAACCCACCACCAGCGCGGCGCCGACAAAACCGAATTCTTCACAAACGATGGAAAAAATATAGTCCGTGTCGCTCATGGGCAGATGCGTGATCTTTTGCTTGCTGTTGCCCAGTCCCACACCGAACAACCCGCCGTCGCCGAGCGCGTAAAGCGACTGAACGACTTGATATCCCACATCTTTGGGATCGTCCCACGCATGGAGCCATGCGGTGAAGCGGCGGCTCTGATAGCCCACGGTGTTGATCATGATCGGGATCAATGCCGCAATGCCCGCAATACCGCCGACATACACCGGGATAGTATCGCCCTTCGTCAATTCAGCGTAAATGATGCGCGCCGAATTGCTGGAACCATATACGCGACCCTTGAGTTGCCCCACGATACCGCCCACATAAATGCCACCGGTAACGGAACCGCCCACCATGTTGCAGCTGAATATCCCGATAAAATCGTCTTCCGAAG
>JAGCSD010000094.1 GCA_017964345.1 Clostridia bacterium | reverse complement strand
TCTTGCCGCCATGGTGCAGTACGGGATCGTTTTTTTATATAAAAAAGACGAATAGCACTTGCGCAAAACGCAAAAATACTTTATAATATCGTTACATAGTAGCGCGAAGAACAAGAGGAGTAGGCGTGTACTGCCGTCACAGAGATCCGTCCCACAGGCTGAAAGGGCGGGCGGAACGCACGCGGAAGGTAGCTTGGGAGCGCTCCGGGTGAACGCCGTTATCCGTTCGTATGAGGTTCGGGTTTGCCCGAACGAATAAAGGTGGTACCGCGTTTTTTGACGCCCTTTTTTCCAAAAGGGCGTCTTTATGTTCTTGTGAAAGGATGTTAAATCATGAAAGAAATCGCCAAGCAATATGATCCCAAAGACGTGGAGGAACGGTTGTATCGGCAATGGCTGGAAAAAGGCTATTTTCATACCGAGCCGGATGAATCCAAGAAGCCGTTTACCATTGTAATGCCGCCGCCCAATATCACCGGGCAGCTGCATATGGGACACGCGCTTGACAATATGATGCAGGACGCGATCATCCGTTTCAAGAGGATGCAGGGCTATGCCGCCCTGTGGGTGCCCGGCACCGATCACGCCAGCATCGCCACGGAAGTCAAGATCGTAGACGCGCTTGCCAAAGAGGGTATCAAAAAAGAGGATTTAGGGCGCGAAAGGTTTTTGGAACGCGCGTGGGAATGGAAAAGACAGTACGGCGGCAGGATCGTGGAACAATTAAAAAAGCTCGGTTCGTCCTGCGACTGGGAACGCGAACGCTTTACCATGGACGAGGGTTGTTCCAAGGCGGTCACGGAAGTGTTCGTCAAGCTGTACGAAAAAGGACTGATCTATCACGGCAGCCGCATCATCAACTGGTGTCCGGACTGCCGCACCGCGCTCTCCGACGCGGAAGTCGAATACGAGGAACAGGCGTCGCACCTGTGGCACATGCGCTATTACACGCCCGATCGCAAACAGTTCATTACCGTGGCGACCACCAGACCGGAAACGTATATGGGCGATACCGCCGTGGCGGTGCATCCCGAAGACGACCGCTACCGTGATTTGATCGGCAAAACCGTTGTTCTGCCGCTGATGGATCGGGAGATCCCGATCGTGGCGGACGAATATGTGGACAGAGAATTCGGAAGCGGTGCCGTGAAGATCACACCCGCGCACGATCCGAACGACTTTGAGGTATCTCTGCGCCATGACCTGCCGATCATCCGCGTGATGAACGACGACGGATCGATCAACGAGCAAGGCGGACCGTTCGCGGGACTTTCGCGCCAAGAAGCGCGCGAAGCGGTCGTCAAGGCGTTGACCGAATGCGGGTGCCTTATCAAAACCGAGGACTACACGCACAACGTGGGCACCTGCTATCGCTGCCACAGCGCGGTGGAGCCGATCATCTCCAAACAGTGGTTCGTCAAAATGGAATCGCTTGCCAAGCCCGCGCTTGAGGCGGTAAAGGACGGTAGAACGGCGTTCGTGCCGGACCGCTTTTCGAAAATATACTATAATTGGTTAGAGAACATACGCGACTGGTGCGTATCCCGCCAGCTCTGGTGGGGGCACCGCATTCCCGCCTACTATTGCCGGGATTGCGGCGAAACGGTCGTCGCGCGCGAAATGCCGACCGTCTGTCCCAAGTGCGGCGGCAAGCATTTTAAGCAGGATGAAGACGTACTGGATACATGGTTTTCTTCCGCTCTGTGGCCGTTTTCCACGCTCGGCTGGCCGGAAAAAACACGCGAGTTAGACTATTTTTATCCCACCAGCGCGCTGATCACGGGCTATGACATCATTTTCTTCTGGGTGGCGCGCATGATGTTCTCGGGGCTCGAACAGATGGGCGACGTGCCGTTCAGAACGGTTTTGATCCACGGGATCGTACGCGATTCACAGGGGCGTAAAATGAGCAAGAGCCTCGGCAACGGCGTCGATCCGCTGGAGGTCATCGATAAATACGGCGCCGACGCGCTGCGCTTTTCGCTGGCGGCGGGCAATTCTCCCGGCAACGATATGCGGTTTTATTGGGAAAAAGTCGAAGCGTACCGGAATTTCGCCAACAAGATATGGAACGCGTCACGGTTCGTCAAAATGCACGTGGACGGACGCGACCTGCCCGCGATAGGCGAAATCGTGCCGGAGGAATGCGACAAGTGGATCTTGGGACGCTACGCGCAGCTCGTCGAAAGTGTGACCAAATGCTTTGACCAGTATGAACTCGGCATTGCCGCGCAGAACCTCTATGATTTTATATGGAGCGAATTCTGCGACTGGTATATCGAACTGACGAAAGCGCGTCTGTACGGGCAGGACGAAAACGCCAAAAGCACAGCCTGCGCGGTACTGAACTTCGTACTTTCCGGCACGTTGAAGCTCCTGCATCCGCTGATGCCGTTTATTACCGAGGAGATTTGGACCAGTCTGCCGGGTACGGGCGAAAGCATCATGATTTCCGCCTGGCCGAAGGTCGATCCGGCGCTCGCCTTTGATCCGACGCCGTTTGAGGCGGTGCTGGAGATCATTCGCAGCATCCGCAACAAGCGCGCGGAACTGAACGTGCCCGTAGCGACCAAGGCGGACGTCTATGTGCTGAGCGCGCAGGATTTTGCTTTCGCCGCGCCATATATCGAGCGTCTGGCGGGGGGCAAGAGCGTGACATTCCTTGCGCGGAAGCCCGAAAACGAGCATCAGTACGCCTGCGTCGTGACCGGCGCCGCCGAAGTGTATTTGCCGCTGGGTGAGCTGTTGGACGTGAAAAAAGAAAAAGAACGCCTGCAAAAGGAAATTGAAAATACCGAAAACGAAATCGCGCTGGCGCTGGCAAAGCTGAATAATCCCGGCTTTGTCGCCAAAGCGCCGCAAAAACTCGTGGACGGCGAGCGCGCCAAGCTCGCGCAGTACGGAGAAATGCTTCAGAAGGTCCGCGCGCGCTTGCAGGCGATCGAGGCGCTGGATACATGAAACTGCGTCCGACCTTCCGCTATGCCCGCGTAGCGGACATTCCGCTCGAGCAATTAAAAACGAGCGGCGTCCGCCTTGTCCTTTTGGATCTGGACAACACCGTCGCGCCGTGGCACAGCGCCGAAGTGCCGCCGAGCGTGGCGGCGTGGGTGGAAAACGCCAAGTCGGACGGGCTGGCGGTGGCGCTGTTGACCAACAGCCGCGGCAAAACCGCGGATGCCGTCGGGCAGGCGCTTGCCGTTCCCGTTTTTAAGGACGCCAAAAAGCCGTTTCGCCGCACGGCAAAAGCCTTATTAAAGCATTTGGATGTGTCGGTCGAATCGGTCTGCTTTGTGGGGGATCAGCTTTTTACCGACATTCGCCTTGCCGGCGCGCTCGGCGCGCAGAGTGTTTTGGTCGATCCGCTTTCCTCGCGTGAATGGTGGTGTACGCGTCTGTTTAACCGCACGCGGGAGAGATTGATTTGGCGCTTTGTGTTCCCGGGGGAGAAAAAACGGTGATCCGCGCGGCGATTTTTGATTTGGACGGCACCCTGCTCGACACGCTGGACGATCTATGTCAGAGCACGAATCGCTCCTGCGTCGCGTTCGGGTACGCGCCGCGTACGCGCGAAGAGGTGCGCGTCTTTTTGGGCGACGGCGTTGAAAAGCTGATTGCCCGTGCCTTGCCGGAGGGAGCGTCGAATGCGGCACAGGTTCTGGCATACTTCAAACAGGATTACGCCGCGCATTGCATGGATCATACCGCGCCGTATCCGGGCGTTTTGCCGATGCTTGATCGTTTGAACGCGCACGGAATCGCCTGCGCCATTGTGTCGAACAAGTTCGATCCTGCTGTTAAAACACTCTCAAAGCACTATTTCGGAGATCGAATCGCTTTCGCCGTGGGGGAAAGCGAAACGGTCCGGCGCAAGCCCGCGCCGGACAGCGTTTTTTCCGTCCTGCAAGCGCTTGGCTGCGCCTCACGGGACGCCGTGTATGTCGGCGATTCCGACGTGGATATCGAAACGGCGAAAAACGCGTGTTTGCCGTGTTTCTCGGTGCTGTGGGGCTTCCGCGACGAACAGTTCCTCCGCGCGCGCGGCGCGACCGTGACCGTGCGCACGCCCGATGAATTGACGGAACGATTCTTAACCGGACGGCTCTCCGCTTTGCGGTCATGAGGCGCGCTTGCCGCTCCGATTGCCGGATGGGACGGCTGAGTCAACAGCGTTTCCCGTTCAAAGAATATCACTAACGTTTTGAAAAGAAAAAAATATAAAGAAGGAGGGTGAAAGATGTTAGAATGGATCCGCGCGAGTATCGGCGCGCTGCCGCCGGTCGCCTCGATCATTCTGTCCGTGGCGCTGATGCTGATGTGCGGCTTTCTGATGACACGCCTGACCAAGCGGCTGAAATTGCCCAATGTTACGGCATATATCGTGACCGGTATTCTGCTCGGTCCGTTTTGCCTGAATCTGATTTCCCCTTCCATCGTGGACGGCACGGAATTTTTGCCCGATATCGCGCTCGCGTTTATCGCGTTCAGCACGGGCGAATTTTTCCGCCTGTCGGTGTTGAAGAAAAACGGTCTGCGCGTGGTGGTTATCACGCTGTTTGAAGCGCTGACCGCGACCGTGGCGGTGTTTGTGCTAACCTATTTTGTCCTGCATCTCGATTTGGCGTTCTCCGTCGTGCTGGCGGCATTGGCGTCCGCCACCGCGCCTGCCAGCACGCTCATGACGATTCGCCAAACCAAAGCCAAAGGAGATTTCGTTGATACGCTTTTGCAGGTGGTGGCGCTGGACGACATCGTAGGGCTGGTGGCGTACAGCATTGCCATTTCCATGGCGCTGGCAAGCATATCGGGGAACGGCTTTCGCGTGACGGACGTGGCGTTTCCCATCCTGAAAAACCTCGGCGTACTGGCGCTTGGCGGCGCATTCGGCTTCCTGATGAAATGGATGATCCAAAAACGCCGTTCGGACGATAACCGCTTGATCATTGCTATCGCGTTTCTGTTTTCATTCTGCGGTGTCTGCGCGTTGCTTGAACTTTCGCCTTTGCTTGGATGTATGAGTATGGGTACGGTCTATATCAACGTCACGGGCGACGACAAGTTGTTCAAACAACTCAATTATTTCAGTCCGCCGATCTTACTGCTCTTTTTCGTGCGCTCAGGCGTTTCGTTTGATTTGAACGCGTTGATCCGTCCCTCCGGAGCGGTGGGCGCCATGCCGCTTTTGCTGATTGGTATTCTGTATTTTTTCATGCGTATCGCCGGCAAATATGCCGGAGCGTTTTTGGGTTGTCTGTGGACGAAAAAAGAGAAAAAAGTGAGCAACTATCTCGGTCTGGCGCTGATTCCGCAGGCGGGCGTGGCAATCGGGTTGGCGGCGCTGGGCGCGCGCACGCTCGGCGGCGAGGCGGGCAACGCTCTGCAAACGATCATTTTGGCGTCCAGCGTACTGTATGAACTGATCGGTCCCGTATGTGCCAAACTGTCACTGCAGCTGTCCGGTTCGTATTCGGACAAAATTGAAGACCTTGTGCCGGTGGAAGAAGTT
>JAGCSD010000093.1 GCA_017964345.1 Clostridia bacterium | reverse complement strand
GGTGTAATAGTCCAATCCCCGCACGATCCGGGGATTGACGCGAAACGGAACGTCCATGGCGCGAAGCAGAGCTTGCAGGGACTGAAAATGCGCGCGGCATTCGTCGCAGAGGTAGTCGGAAATGACCGGCGCGCCATCCGCGTCGCGTCCGCAGTCGGGATCCTTGCAGTCCAAAATGCGCATGGGGTTGCGCTCTAAGCGGCTTTGGCACGTTTCGCACAGCTGTTTTTCCGCAAAATACGCCTTGAGCGCCTCGTTGTACGCTTTGCGGCAGGTCGGACAACCGATACTGTTGATATACAGCGTCAGATCGTTCAGCCCGAACGCGTTCAGCACGTTCCACCCGAGCAAAATGACTTCCGCGTCGAGCGTCGGCTCGCTTCCGCCGAACGCCTCCACGCCGAACTGATGATGCTCGCGCAAGCGTCCGCTCTGCGGCTTTTCATACCGGTAGACGGGCGTAAAATAAAACATTTTCAGCGGCAGAGGCTCGTTGAATAAGCCGTGCTCCAGAAACGCGCGCGCCGCGCCCGCGGTGCCTTCCGGTTTTAAGGTAATACTGCGCTCGCCTTTATCCAGAAACGTATACATTTCTTTCTGCACCACGTCGGTCGTATCGCCCACGCCGCGCAGAAACAGCTCCGTATGTTCAAACCCGGGCGTACGAATTTCGCGGTAGCCGTACTTTGCCGCCTGTGCGCGCATCAATGCTTCGGCGTACTGCCAACGATACGCCTCGCGCGGCGTCACGTCCTTGGTTCCCTTGGGTGCCTGTGTCAGCATAATGATTCTCCTGATTCCGTTATTCTCTTTTCATTATAATATTTTTTACGTTTGTGTCAAGAAAGAAATAGCGCGCGCTTGCGCAAAACGGCTTCTTCCGCGCGCGAGGCGTACTCCGCGATCCCCTTGACGTTGAACGCGCGTTCGATGCGTCCGCCGGTCGGATACACGCGCTTGGAAGTGCCGCCCGCGCCGAGCGCGAGAATATCGCAGGTCTCTTCCATAATGTCGATATTGTAAACGCCCTCATGCCCCGGCAGAGCATAGCCGATGTTTTCAAAATTGCCGGTCATATATTTCTGGCGGTAGAGATAATACGGCTGATATCCCGCGCGCGTCAGCGTTTCACGCGCGAAATCCACCATCTGTCCGACCTCCCGCGCGTTGTGTTCGCGCACACCCGCCTCCGCCATACGCGAGCCGCGCTTGAGCGCCAGCGTATGCACCGTGATATTCTCCGGTATAAGCGCCATGACCTTTTCAAGCGAATCGGCAAACATCTTTGGCGTTTCGCCGGGCAGTCCGGCAATCAAATCGGCGTTGATTGTTTCAAAGCCTATCTGCCGCGCCAGCAGGAAGCACGCGCGGATCTCGTCCGGCGTATGACTTCTGCCCACGCGCAGAAGCGTTTCTTCCTGCATACTTTGCGGATTGATACTGATACGGTCAACGCCGCACGATTTCATCATGCGCAGTTTGGCTTCCGTGATCGTGTCCGGACGTCCCGCCTCCACGGTGTATTCCCGCGCGGGCGCAAAGCGCGCCGTTATACCGGTAAGCATCTCTTCAAACAGACCCTCCGTCAGCGCCGTGGGCGTGCCGCCGCCGATGTAAAGGCACCGCACGCTCCGTTCCATGTCGCGCAGAAGCGACACGCAGCCGTCAGCTTCCCGCATCAGCGCCGTCACATAGGGACGCATCAGCGCCTCGCCTTTGGTGGAATCGGTGGTGGAAAACGAGCAGTACGAACAGCGTGTGCGGCAAAACGGAATGTCGATATAGACATCGATCTCGTTTTCGGGAATCGTCAAAAACGGCTCCTGCACACGGTCGATTCGCGCCAACAGCGCGCTTTTTTCCGGCGGAAGATCATATTTTTTCTCTAAAACAGCCGCGTTGCCGCTCAGTTCGCGCAGAAATTTTGTCGGGCGGATACCCGTCAGCGCGCCCCACGGCAGACGCTTATGCGTCACGCGCTTCATCACATCATACACCGCCAGCTTAACGGCGTGCTTGCGGGCGCGCTTGTCCCCCGGCTTGTCCTGCGGGGCAAACGGTTCGCAAAAAACACCCTGCTCGCCGCGAAAAGACGCGCGCGCGGAAAGCACTCCGTTTTCCACGCGCTCCATCACGGTCATATCCGCGTTCCGATCGGTCAAAATGATGTTGTCCACATCCTCAAACGCGCGGATCATTTCGCAGATCTCATTATAAAATTGCGGAGTATCGGTAGCAAGCGTCAGCATAGCGGCTCTCCCTGCAGAAACGGATTGTTCCGTTTTTCTTCTCCGATCGTGGTCGTATCGCCGTGCCCGGGCAGTACGCGCGTATCGTCCGGCAGAGGCAAAAGCTTTTGCCGGATGGAATCAATCAGCATGCCGCCGTTCCCTTCGGGAAAATCCGTTCTTCCGACACTGCCGCAGAACAGAGTGTCGCCGGAAAACAGCGTATTTTCGCACAAAAAACACACGCCGCCGGGCGTATGCCCGGGCGTAGCGAGTACGATCAAATCCAGCCCGCACAGAGAAAGCACCTGCCCGTCGTCCAAGAGCTCGTCCGCGTTTGCCGGTACGAACGGCAAGCCCAACAGATCGGCCACCGAAGCAACGGGATCGTTCAGATAATACGCGTCGCCGCGCCCGATAAACGGACGCACGCCGGGTTTGTGCAGCTTTTCCGCCGCGCCGGTATGATCAAAATGCCCGTGCGTCAGCAAAACGGCGCGGATCGTCCAGCCGCGCGCGTCCGCGATACGCCGGATGCGTGAAGCGTCCCCGCCGGGATCGATCACCGCCGCCTCGCGCCCGTTACCGGAAACAAGATAGCAGTTGACGCCCAGCGGTCCGACTCGGCAAGATACGATTTCCACGCTCAAAACCTCCTGTCGCTGGAAAGCAGGATCGTCACCGGTCCGTCGTTGACCAGTTCTACCTGCATATCCGCCCCGAACCGCCCGCAGGCGACGGAAACGCCTTGTTCGCGAAGCAGGCGGCACACGGCGTCATAGAGCGGTTCGGCTTGCGCGCCCGGCGCCGCGGACGCGAACGACGGACGATGTCCCTTACGGGCGTCGCCGCAAAGCGTGAACTGCGAAACCGCCAAAACCGCGCCGTTCACTTCATCCAGCGAACGGTTCATTTTACCGTTCTCATCTTCAAACACGCGCAGATGCGCCGTTTTTTCCGCTATGTAGCGGGCGTCGTCCCCGGTATCGGTATTCGTGACGCCCACGAGCAGTAAGAACCCGCGTCCGATCTCGGCGATTTTTTCACCCGCCACGCTGACGGACGCGCTTTTGACACGCTGGATCACGCCAAGCACCGCGCGCCTCCTAATTGTTCAGACGGTAAACTTCAAAAATACCGTCGATTTTTTTGAAATCTTTGATAAGCTGTTCCAACTGCTGGGTGCTGGTGATGCGCACGCCGATGGTGATCGTCGCCACGCCCTCGCGGATCGCCACATTGAGCGCCGCGATATCCGATTTGCGGTTATATACGCAGTTGGAGAGTTCCAGCATGATACCCGTGCGATCATAGGAGCGCATTTGCAGATTGGCGACAAAATCGCTGTCCGTATCGGTATCCCACGCCACGGGAATCTCCCGTTCCTTTTCGATACTCCGCACATTGCTGCAATCGCGCCGATGAACCGAAACGCCGCGTCCGCGCGTGATATAGCCGACAATATCGTCGCCCGGCACGGGCGAACAGCAGCGGGCAAAGCGCACGAGCATATCGGTTTCCCCTTTGACGATCACGCCGTTGTGGGAATGCACCCGCTTTTTCTCCTGCTTGGGCTTATCCACCGTTTCTTCGGTGCGCACCGTCTTTTTATATTCCGTGACCAAATGCGGCAGGATCTGATGCACGCGCAGGGCGCCGTAACGGACGGACGCGTACAAATCGTCCATGGATTGGATCTTATACCGCCGGATCAGCGGGTTGAGCCATTCCGGGCGCGTCAGAAGCGAAAGCGCGTACCCCTGCCGCTTTGCCTCTTTTTCCAGCATATCACGTCCTTTTTCGATGTTATCTTCCCGCAGTTCTTTTTTGAACCACGCGCGGATCTTGCTTTTCGCTTCGTTCGTGCGCACCCAGTTGAGCCAGTCGCGGCTCGGACCGTGTCCCGCCGTTTCCGACGCGGTCAGAATTTCCACTATATCGCCGTTTTTCAGCTTGGTGTCAATGTTGACGATGCGTCCGTTGACCTTGGCGCCGATGCACCGATGACCGACGGACGAATGCACGGCATACGCGAAATCCAGCGGTGTGGCACCCATCGGCAGGCTCTTGACGTCACCCTTGGGCGTGAACACGAACACTTCGTCGTTGAACAGTTCGGTTTTGACCGCGTCAATAAACTCGGCGCTGTCCTTCGCCTCGTGCTCCAAATCCATCATGCGCCGCAGCCACGAAAGTTTTTCTTCCCCGCTGGTCAGTTCGCCGGAGATGCCTTCTTTGTATTTCCAGTGCGCCGCGATACCGTATTCGGCGGTGTTGTGCATTTCTTCGGTACGGATCTGAATTTCAAATGTTCTGCCCGATTTATCGATGACCGTGGTGTGCAAGGACTGATACATATTCGCCTTGGGCATGGCGATATAGTCCTTGAACCGTCCCGGCAGGGGCGTAAACTCCTGATGCATGGCGCCGAGCGCCTCATAACAGGTGCGCACGTCTTTGACGATGATGCGCACCGCACTCAGATCGTAAATCTGATCCAGCGTATTGGTGCCCTGCGCGCGCATTTTGCTGTAAATACTGTAATAATGCTTCGGGCGTCCGTACACTTTAATGGCGGGGATGTTGTTTTCCTCAAGTGTCTGCCGGATGTCTTGGCAGATTTCTTCAATCATCGCCCGGCGCGTTTCTAAGCCTTCGTCGATAGCGTGACGAATCCCGTTATATGCTTCCGGATCCAAATACTGCAGACAAAGGTCCTCGAGCTGCCATTTGATCTGATAAATACCCAGACGATTGGCAAGCGGGGCGTAGATATCCAGCGTTTCGCGCGCAATGCGCTTTTGCTTGGCTTCGTCACAGGCGGAGAGCGTCTGCATATTGTGCAGGCGGTCCGCTAATTTTACCAAAATGACGCGAATATCGTGCGCCATCGCCAAAAACATCCGCCGCAGATTTTCCGCCTGCGCCTCTTCTTTGGAAGCAAACTGAATTTTATTCAGCTTGGTGACGCCTTTGACGATTTCCCCCACGTTTTCACCGAATTTTTTGACGATCTCTTCCTGTGAAACGGCGGTATCTTCCACCACATCGTGCAAAAGCGCCGCGCACACGGCTTCATAATCCATGCCCATGTTGACAAGGATCTGCGCCACATGTTCGGGGTGTGACAAATACGGCTCACCCGATTCCCGCTTCTGCCCCTCGTGGGCGGCACAGGCGAGCGCGTGCGCCTCTCTGATTTTCTCCGCTTCTTCAGGCGGATACGGTTTTGTCAGTTCGTCTAACAAGTCCATCGTTTCATCCCTGCCCGCCGAGCGCGAGCCATGTTCTATACAGTTTGCTTTCCTCCAAGGCGCGTTTGACGCCCGCGCGGTTCAATTTCACGCCAAAGCGCGTACGCTCCCGCGTAACGGTAAAGAAGCCTAATTCCTCAAACACCGGCAGCGCCATGGCTAAAAGCGGCATGGAAAGCTGTTTTTTCTCCGCCACGGCGCGCAGAAATTCCGCCAAGTCGGCAAAAACACCCTCGTTTTCGGCGATCGCGCGATAGGCATTCATCATGTGTGTGCGCGAGCCTTGCCTGTATTCTTCAAACAGTGAGGAAAACAACTCTTTCGCGTCACAGGCAAGCGCGTAAAACGTCAGATGCGGCGCTCGCTCCGCCAGCATGTCGGCATAGCCGGAGTTTATGAGATCATAGAACACCACGCGAGAAAACGGCGTTAAATCAATACTTTCCGCCTTGGCGGCAACCACCAACGCGTTATAACCGCAATGTCCTTCCGGCGGGAGTCCGTAGGCGGTATCAAAGCGCGGCGCTTCCTCTTCGAGCCGCGCGATGCAGCCCGCCGCGTACTCCGGATGATCGCACAGGATCAGCGTGCCGCACACGTCCTCCTGCGCCCACTGGGCAATGCGAAACATCATATCCTCGGGATCGTCCACGGTTTCCACCTTGGCGCGCCCCGTGCGGGGATAAGCGAGGCGCGAGAAAAACAGTGCCGTTGCCTCTTCGGCGTTCCGGCGCGGCTGAATGTTTTCCGACGGCTTGACCGCCTGGATCTGCAAGCTGACGGATTCTTTGCCGAGCCACACGTTCACGGCAGGCTTCAGGATCACGGACGCGCGGTTCAGATGAAAATAATCGCACCCGTGTTTTTCAAAGGAAAACGCCACCGCTTCCGCGCGGCCGCTGTCGTCCTGTACATTCATTTTCAAATGGCGCTTGTCCTCGCCCATCAGGCGAAAGCCCCCGAGCTGACAGCGGTCCACGCGCAGGACCACCTCCGGACAGCCGCATCCGCACGGCTGCAGACGCTCCAGCTCCCGGCAGAAATCAAGCGAAATATCCGCCACACACGCCTTGGCGTCATACACGGCGCAGGGATAAAACACGCGTTCGTCATAGGAGGCGATCAGATGATCGCTTAACCGCCGGCGCGCCTGATCGGCAAGCGACCAGTCCATGCTCATGCCCGCCGCCATAGTGTGCCCGCCGAATTGCTCCCAGATATCTTCCGTGCTTTTCAGCGCGGTAAACAGATCGACGCCTTCCACGCTGCGCCCGGAGCCTTTGGCGTGCCCGTCGGGCGAAACGGCGAACAGCAGGCAGGGACGGTGATATTTTTCCGCAAGGCGGGCGGCGCAAATGCCGATCACACCGTCTTCCCAATCCGTACCGCCCAAGAGAATCACCTTGTCGCGCCGCAAAAAACCGTTTTGGCGCAGTTGCTCCTCGGCGTCCTCTAACATACGCTTTTCCGCCGCCTGGCGGCGCGTGTTCAGGTCGTTTAATTCTTTGACCAGCACTGGAATGTCCTCTTCCGGCGCGGTGAGGAGCGCCAGCGCCTTTTCAGGACTGTCCATACGCCCGGCGGCGTTCAGACGCGGCGCGATCATAAAGCCGATGCTCTGTACGGTGACGGGTGGATGCTGTTCGCCCAAAAGCGCTTCCAGACACGGGCGATCACCCCGCTTCAGTTTTTCCAGCCCCTGTTGCACAATCGTCCGGTTTTCGCCCGTCAGCGGCACCACGTCCGCCACGGTCGCCACGCATGCAAGATCAACAAGGTCCCGCGCGTTTTCGCCCAAAAGCGCCTGTGCAATCTTATAGGCGATGCCCGCGCCGCATAGGTCCGGCGTTTCGTAGGTATCTCCCGGCTGACCGGGCTTTACGACCGGACAATCCGGCAGACGTTCCCCGATCAGGTGATGATCCGTCACCACGATGGCGCGTCCTTTTTTCGTATGCTTGGCGATCAGGTCCGCGGAGGCAATGCCGCAGTCAACGGTGATCAGCAGGTCACAGCCCGAAGCGAAAACGGTTTCCAGCGCGCCATCATTGAGCCCATAGCCTTCCCTGTGGCGGTCGGGAATGTAATGCGACGCCGTAATGCCGTACCGTTTCAGCGCTTCACACAAAATCGCCACGGCGCAGACGCCGTCCACATCATAATCACCGTACACCGTCACGCGCCCGTTCCTCGCGCGCAAGGCGTCCAGGCGATCGACCAGCGTCCGCATATTTTTCATGGTAAACGGATCGTGTTCCGCGCACGGACACAAAACCGCCTGCGCCGCCTGCGCGGTCGTCAGCCCGCGGTTCCACAGGATCTGCGCGAACAGCCTGCTGACTTGAAGCTCGGCGGCTAACGCTTCCACGGCGTGAAAGTCGATTTCCGATATGCGTTTTTGCGGTTTTAGCGCCAGCGGCATAGAACACTCTCCCTAAGGCGGAGCTCGCCTTAATCACAAAACTCCCTTCCGGTAAGCAGAAGGGAGCTTTTTGCATAACATTCTCAGTTTGCTTTGCTCAGCAAGCTCGCCAACGCGGGCAATGTGAACACCGCGGCGCAGGCACTGAACACCGTACCGATCAGCGCCGTCAACGCGAACCCCTTCAGCGCGGCATTTCCCAAAATCAGCACCGATACCAATCCCACGATCGCCATACAGGACAGCAGTACCGCAAAGACGGTTACGCGCTTAGCCGCCGCTTCGGTGACGTTCCCGGCGGTTCTTTTGGCGAAATCGCGTTTCGTAAAAGCGAACAGGAACACGAACAGCTCACTCAGCGCCGCCGTTCCTAATAGCGCGGCTATCGTGTAATGAGAAAGCCCGATGCGCGCGATCGCCGTCACGCCGAGAACGGCAATTCCCGTCATCAGCGTCAGCGCCGCGGCGATAACGCCGGTTCTGATTCCAAACCGCAGGGCCGCATACGCTAACAGCACCACCAGCACGATCAGCACCGGCCACAGGGATATCACCGATTGCTTTGTCAAAGATGCGGACAGCGTGGAAAGCGTGCCCGGATATTTGAAGGCGAACGTCTGGCTCAGGATCTCTTCCGCCTTGTCATACACTTCTTTTGCTTCCGTACCGTCCGGCACGCTGAAATAGATCTGCGCGGAAGTGCCTTCCTCAAACGAGGTGTTTCCGGTGCGGGAAACCTGTTTTAATACCAGCACGTCGGTCGCGCCCGCCTCGCGCATGGCGTTTTCCACCACGGCGCGGTCAAAGGAATCGTTAAACTCCACCGTAATCAGGTTGGTACCGCCCGCTTCCACCGTACGGGAAAACGGGAAAATGAAACAGCACGCCAACAGCGCCACGGTGATAAGACAGGAAAGCAGTACGATCCATTTTGCGTTTTTCATCTTATTCCCCCCGTTTCAGGCCGTAGGCCGCGGCATCGGAAAGACCGATGCCGATGAAGATTTTTGCGATATGGCGGATCAGAAGCAGCGAGGAAGCCGCCGCCAGCAGCGAGCCGCCGAACAAGGCAATACCGAAAGCGCTGACGTCGCCGCCCGCGATCCAAAGACCGATGCCGATCACCGCGGGAATTGCCAACAGTTCAAGCAACTGCGCCCGCACGCCCGTCATGCCGTCGTCCAGCGCGGCAGTCAGACTCTTGCCCAAGGCAAACTGCTGACGGACGGCAAACAGCGCCGCGATATGCGCCATGGTGATAATGAGGATCGACAGCGCCAACCCCGCCGCGCCGCACGCGTTGACGCGCAGCCAAGTGAACGTGGCGCCGAAGAAATCCAACGCGATCACGGAAATCAGCAGGGAAATTGCCGCGGAAACGCCGAGCAGTTTATGCGCCGCGATCAGATAGACGACAGCAACCAATACCATGGCGAGCGCCGCGATACCCAACACGTCGGCGGCATTACCGCTCGCGCTGCCTTCGGTCTGCATACCGTCCGAAACGGTGATGGTGGCGTCGATCAGTCCGGAGTCCACGCAAATGGCAAGCATCAGCGCCTTCGTATAGTTGGACGTGCTGAAGGGAAGCCGCATCACGCCGTTCTTGATCGTTTCGCTGCTGGAATAGGTGGCACTGACTTCCGTCCCGTCCATGGAAATCGAAAGACTGCCGGTACCGGGACCGGTCAGATTTGCCAAACGCTCTTTGGCGTCGTTGTTGAGATGTACGTCCACATAGACTTGTCCGCTGGTCGCATCGTAACCGACCATTTTCACGCTTTTGACGTCTTTATTGGTAAAAATCAGGTCATCCCCTTGCGTGACCTTGAACAGTCCGGGATTGTGCAGAAATTCGTCCACTTCGCTTGAACCGGTCGCCCCGGGCAGTTCCACCCGGATGGCGTTACCGTTCATCTGTCGGACCAGAACGCCTTCGGCGCCCAGCGCGTTCAGACGCTTTTCAAAAATACGCTTGGCGTTGAGCGTCGCCGCGGACACATCAAAATTCCCCGCATCCTCCGGCGCGCTGATCGTATAGATCGCCGTGTATTTGGAGCCGATATCCGCGCCCTTACGGAATATACCGTCCCAGCGGAGGAAGCGCGTTGTACCGATCGTCACGCCCTCCAGACCGCCAAACGCCCACAGACCGAGGAACACCACGACCAGAACCAGGACGATCAGGCGGATCATATCTCTTATTTTCATTGAGTTGACACTCCTTCTCCTGCAACCGTCTTTCCGATATGCGGAAAGCCGAGATCAAAAATCTTTTAATATTATATATGAAGATTTTCGATTCGTCAAGGCGAAACCTTTGCGGGAAAACAAATTTTTCCGCTTTTTATGCTGCGGAAACGTGTTATATCCATTGATAATTGACAATGACGCGGTTTTGCCGTGTTATGAACAGCCAGAATGGTGAGCGGATATGCGTGAAAAAGAGGATAGGAAGGATTTAGCGGATGTTATTCCGGGGGCAAATGAAGAAGAAAGATTCAGGATCGTATCGGAATGCATTCTGCGAAAATATCGCAAAGCGTTTGAAGTCTAAAATAAGTTTATCTGCGCCGGCTTTCGCCGGCGTTTTCTCCGCTCATATTTTGTATCTACCGCAGCAGATTGGTAAACAAAACCCCCGCGAACACCGCCACCGCCGCGCAGGAAGCGAAGTCCGCCAGCACGGTCACGGAAAACGCGCCGCCGAAGAGCAGGCAGGACAGGGCAAAGCATAGTCCCCAAAATGTCACACCGGTGATCAGTCCGCACAGCGCGCCGTTTTTGCGCACGCCGCGGCACACATAGCCCACGCCCGCCAAAATGCCCGCGCCCTTGAACAAAAGAGCCAGCAGGCTGACCGTTCGATCCTCCGCGCCGCCCTTGGCAACCAGCGCCAACAACGCCGTTAATAACAGCGTGATGCCAAATCCCAGTGCGATGCCCTTGATAAAAACCAACCAAATCCGCTTTGCTTTCATACGCTCACCTCATGCAATGGTATGAAAACAACGGAAAAATTATACGTATTTTGCCTGAAAACCCGAAAAAAGCGGTTATGCTAAAGCGAGCTCATTCCGGCAATCAGCCGTTCTAATCCGTCGTGCAGAGTCTTTCGCGGGCATGCAAGATTCATGCGCAAAAACCGTTCGCCGGCACGTCCGTATTCATTGCCGGGGGTTAGAATCAGCCCGGTCGTCTTTTTGAGATGCGCGGCAACGTCTTTACCGGAAGCGTGCGTCAAGCATTCAAGCCATAATAAATAGGTGGCTTCCGCCTTGACCGCACGCAGACCGGGAATGCGCTTTTGAATGGTTTCTTCCGCAGTTTTACGGTTTTCGTGCAGATAAGCGCGCAGCCGGTCGAGCCACGCACC
>JAGCSD010000092.1 GCA_017964345.1 Clostridia bacterium | reverse complement strand
TACGCCGGATATGCTTCCGGTCCTGAAAGAAGCGGGCGTGGTCGACAGCGGCGCCATGGGCTTTATCGTGATCGCGGAGAGAATGCTCCAGTATCTTTCGGGCAAGGTGTATTCGCCGCAAAAGCCCTCTGACGACGGCGAAACCGCGCCGGATGAGGCGCCCGACGCGTCACTTTTCCATGAACACAGTCCGTTCCCCGACGGCTACTGCATGGAGTTTATCCTGCAGCTTATGGCGGGCGACGCCTACGATCAAAAATTCCGTCTGTCCCGGTTTATCGCGGATCTGGAGCTGTACGGCGATTCGATCGTGGCGGTACAGAATGAGAAACGCGTCAAGGCGCATATTCACACGCACCGCCCGGAAAAGGTCATGGCGCTTTCCCGTACCTTTGGAGAGTTTTTGACTTTCAAGCTGGATAATATGCAGGTACAGCATAACCGGCACGACCGCGAGATACAGCAGAGCAAGCCGGAAAAGCGAAACATGGCGATCGTGGCGGCGGTCAACGGCGAGGGGCTGAAAAACCTGTTTTTACAGCTCGGCTGTGCGGCGGTAATCGACGGCGGCGAAACGATGAATACGTCCGCGCAGGAGTTCATCGACGTGTTCGCGTCGCTGAACGCGGACAGAATCGTTGTTTTGCCTAACAATCCCAACGTAGTGCCCGCCGCTAAGCAGGCGGCAGACCTGATGGGCGCGGAGAATGTGACGGTTCTGCAAACGTCCGGTTTCGCGCAGGGATATTTCGCCCTCGCCATGGACGTGCCGGACAGCACGGACACGGCGTTTCGCATCCGGCAGATGCAAAAGGGCGCGCAGAGCGTGGTGACGCTCGAGGAAGCCACGGCTTCGCGCGAGTTCACGTTCCACGGGATATGCTGCCGACAGGGCGATGAGATCTTACTGATCGACCATGAACTGGCGTGCGTCAGCGCCGACAGACTGTCCGCGGTGCTGGACGGTTTGGCGCTTGTTAAGGATATCGACGAGAAGGAGACCTGCGTGCTGATGCGCGGCGCGGACGCTTCGCAAGAGGAGGAGGACGCGCTGGTCGAAGCGATAAGCGGGCGCTATCCGCTCCTTGACGTTCAGTCCGTGTACGGCGGTCAGGCGCTGTATCACTGGATCGTCGGGCTGATTTAGGGGGCGTGTATGGAGTATTTCATTTGGATCGCGCCGGCGCTTGCGCTTTCGTTTTTGCTTTTGTTTTTGCTTCCTACTACTCTGCTTTCCTCTATTATTTATACCAAGCTGCTGGTGCGCACGAGCAAGCGCAAATGGGGCAGAGAATGCAGTATTCCCGATGATGAGGAATATCGAAAAATGTTTGACATAGGCTTGCAATGGGATGACCGTTATGCGTCCCGCAAGCGGCCGGTCGAAGTGCGAAGCGGCAGATTTCGTTTGGTGGGGGAATATTTTGATTTTGCAAGCGATAAAGCGGTCATCATCATCGCCGGACGGATGGAATCGCTTTTGTATTCCTACTATTTTGCCGAACCGTACCGTAAGGCGGGGTATAACGTGCTGGTGATCGACAACCGCGCACACGGCGAATCCGACGGCATCATCAACTCACTGGGCTTTCGGGAATACAAGGATATCCTCGTGTGGGGGCGTCTGCTCCATGATACGCTCGGCAACAAGAGCATCGTTCTGCACGGCATCTGCATCGGCTCGTCTACGGGACTGTTCGCCCTGACGCATCCGTCCTGCCCCGCGTATTTCACGGGATTGGTGGCGGAGGGTATGTATACCACCTTCGGGGAATCTTTTGTCAATCACATGAAAGTCGATCACCGTCCGCTGTTCCCGTTTGCCGCCGAAACCGAGCTGTATATGCTTCTTTTTTCCGGCGCGAACGTGGTCAGCGACGGACCGGTCAAACGGATACGGAATATGCGCAAACCCGTTTTGTTTCTGCACAGCCGGGAAGACGTGTTTTCCACGCCCGAGCAGGCGGAAAAGCTTTTTGATCTTTGCCCGGCGGAAAACAAGAAGCTGGTATGGTTCGAAAAAGGAGATCATTCCCGTATACGGATCAACGATACGCCCGGGTATGATCGGAATATCCTTGATTTTTTAGAACGGTTATGATACAATAAAAACGAAAAGAGGTTTTTTGTATGGCGTTTTGTAATCAATGCGGCGCGGAACTGAAAGAAGGCTTGGAGTTTTGTCCTCAATGCGGCGCCAAAGCGTACCGCCCGGGATCCGCTGAACCGGCGGACGTGATCCCGGCAGAACCCGTTGTGACCGGGGACGCTCAACCGCTTGCCGCCACGGTATCGCCCACGAAAGTGCTGGTATGGGGCATTCTGGGGCTGGCGTTCAGCGAACTCGGTATTTTGGGCATCATTTTCTCTTGCGTTGCCAAGAAATTTGCCAACACGTTTGAGCAGGAACGCGGTATGATCTTCGGGCAGGCGAAAGTCGGCAGGATCCTTGCCAAGATCGGGTTCATCGTCGGCATCGTGATGACCGTTTTCTGGACGTTGTATATCATTTTTTTTATCGGACTTTTTTCATGGCTGATAGCCCGCGGCGGTCCGGCGGTCATGTATTAAAACAGCGGATCCCTAAAAACCGTGCGATTTCGCGTTTTTCAAAAATACATTGACAGGGGTCTGCGCCTGTGATACAATCGACATAATGAATATGTGCGGAATGCCATGCGGCGTTTCGCGGAAAGAGGTTTTATATGTTTTGCCCACAATGCGGTAACAATGTTTCCGACGGCGTGTCTTTCTGCCCCAACTGCGGCACCGCCATCAAACAGACGCAGCCGGCTCAGCCCGCTCAACCCGCGCAACCCGTGTATCAGGCGCCGGCGCAGCCCGCTCAACCTGTTTATCAGCAACCTGCACAGCCTGCATATCAACAGCCGGTCTATCAGCAACCTGCTTATCAGCAGCCGTATACCGCACAACCGGTATCGGATATGCCTGCTTTGATCCTCGGTATTCTCGGTCTTGTGTTTGCCGAAACGGGCTTGATCGGTTTGATCCTTTCGGCGATCGGTTTGGGCAAAGCCAAAAAGTGCGCCGCCGCCAACGGAGGAGTGTTGACGGGCAAAGCGAAAGCCGGTAAGATTCTTGCCACGATCGGTTTGATTTTCAGCATCATCATGATGGTGTATTGGTTCGTTATGATCATTATTTGGATCGTTGCTCTTGCCGGCGGTGCGATCTCGTCGCTGATGGATTAACAATCGTTATATGTCTTTTGCCGCCGCCGGTTTTCGGCGGCGGCATTCTCGTATTCAACAGGTTTCTGACTAAACCGCATGATCTGCGTGCACAATAGCAGTGTGCAGTAAGGAGCGTTTTATGAAACGATCAAGGCACAATTTCTTCAAAAGGGCGGCGTGTATCCTTTTGGTTATCTTGCTGTTGTTTGCGGCGGGTTCCATGGCGGCTTCGGCGGTCGTGTTCCGTGTGATGTTCGGACAGGATCGTTCTTCTCACGCTGCGGAATTGACGTATGCGGATATTGATCAAACGGCGTACCCGCGCCGCGCGGTTTCGTTTGTTTCCGGCACGCATACTCTGCGCGGGTATTTGTACGAAAAGGACGACCCGCGCGGCGTGGTGATCGTCGCAAACGGTCTATTTGCGGGCGCGGACCGACATCTGAGCGCCATCCTTTGTTTTTTGGATCGCGGCTGGCAGGTGTTCGCCTTTGACGGCACCGGCATCGGGGAAAGCGAGGGCGACGGCATCGTCGGCTTACAGCAGACGAGGCTTGACCTTTTGGAGGCGATCCGCACGCTGGAAGCGGATGACGGACTGAAGGATCTGCCGTTTGTGCTGTACGGACACAGCGCCGGCGGATATGCCGCCGTCAGCGTGCTGGCGGAAACGGACCGCGTCAGCGCCGTCGTCAGCATGGCGGGCTTTGATTCACCGGTGGAAACGATGTATTATCACGCCTGCCGGCGTGTCGGAATCCTCGCGGGAGTGGAATATCCGTTCTTATGGCTTCAAAACTATTTTTTATTCGGCAAAAACGCCGATACGGCGGCGTCCGACGCCTTAAAACAGACCGACGTACCCGTGATACTGGTCGAGGGCAGTGAGGACGCGGTCGTGCCGGAAGAGCTCGGCATGGGGCGCATCTGCGAAGGCTTGGACCACGTGCGGTATCTCAGGGTGGAAACACCGTACTGCAACACGCATTCGGGTTTGTGGCTGACTGAGCGCGCCGCGCGCGCCGGGCATGAAAACACGGCGGGCGACCTGACGCGCGAGCAACGCCTCGCGCTGAACGAGATAGATCCCGCGTTTATGGACTATGTGCTGGATTTTTTCGAGGAAGCGGTCAACTGAAACCCGAATCGCGGATGAAAAAGGAGAAACGCTTGCCGGCTGAAACGGTTTTCAGCCGGTCTTTTGCTGCCACGCGGACGCTTTTCGCTTGCCGAACACGCCAAAATGCGCTATAATAAGCGCAAGCAAGGAGAATCACATCCGTTTGATTACATAAGGAGAAACAATATGAAACGAGGAATATCCCTGCTTCTGATGGGGGTGCTGCTGCTTTGCGCCGCCTGTTCGAGCGGGAAAGAAGCG
>JAGCSD010000091.1 GCA_017964345.1 Clostridia bacterium | reverse complement strand
TCAACAATGCTGAAAAACCCATTTTACACTGGCGTTTACCGGTATAACTATCACAACGAGACAAGGAGCGGTGGCAATACAAGCGGCAAACATCTAAAGCCCGGAAACGACTGGGTATTGGTCGAGGACCATCACCCGGCAATAATAGCCGCTGCCCGGCAAAAAAACGCATTGCAGATTCTCGAAGAAAACAGGCGATCAAACAGCAGGAGCGCAAAGAAGTATGTTCGTAAGAACACTCATATTTTCGCAGGTCTTCTGTTCTGTGGCTACTGTGGAAATCAAATGCAAAGCACGATAGACAGAGCACGGTCTGACGGCTATCGACCGTCTATCTACGCTTGCTCAAGAAAAAGGCGTTACGACGATTGCGAAAACAAATACATTTCAGATATAATTCTCGCACCGTTTGTTTTGAACTATATTGCTAACATATTGAAAGCTCAAAACAACTTTGGTAAATCGACATCTATCGGGGCATTTGAGCGGAAATTACTTCGCGGAGATACCTTTTCTGACATCGAGCATATCGAGCAAGTTGGGCTGAATGATATGTATGAAATGCTACGGCGCGGCGGTTTATCAGATGCAGTTTACAAGTCGCAACGGATCAAATCGTTAGAAACAGGAAAAGAATCTGATGATGAACATGATTTGCTCGTGGCAGAGAAACGAAAAAAAGAACGTGCGATTGCACGCTTAAAATCTCTGTACTTGTACAACGACGAAGCTATTTCTGAAAGAGAATACCTCATTGAAAAGAAAGCTCTTGATGATTCAATTAAAAAAATAGACTCTCGACTTGACGAGATCGAACAAGGGCGTTCAGATCAATTTGTGCTGACGGATGACGAGTTCATGGCAAAGGCTTCTGTCTTTGTTATGACACACCATCTTCAGGATAATCGGTTTATTGACTTTGACAGATTGATCCGAAAAATGGACGCTAAAATCATCAAAGAATTTATCAATTCGGTAATACAAAAAATTGTAGTAAAAAGCGGAAAAATCATTTCAATACGATTTAAGAACGGTATAGAACACAGGTTTTTGTATAGACAGTAAAATAACAGAACAGCCGAAATCCCAGTGAAATTCAAGGGTTTCGGCTGTTTTTTTATTCGTCATTCCTCCTGCCGAGGATCAGCATAGCGTCGCCAAAAGAGAAAAACCGATACTGCTCCTTTTTTGCGGTTTTATATATATCCAAGATTTCTTCACGGGAACAAAGGGCGCTGACGAGCATCAGAAGCGTGGATTCCGGCAGATGAAAGTTAGTGATCAGATGATCGACCGCCTTAAAGCGATAGCCGGGGTAAATAAAAATATCGGTTTCGCCGCTTTGCGCGTGTACGACGCCCTGCTCATCGGTCACGCTCTCGAGCGTGCGGCAGCTCGTCGTGCCGACGCAAAAGACTTTGCCGCCGTTTTGCCGGCAGGCGTTGATCGTTTCCGCCGCCTCGAGCGAAACAGAATAAAATTCGCTGTGCATCTGATGCTTGGCGACGTCGTCCACTTTGACGGGACGGAAAGTTCCTAATCCGACGTGAAGCAGGACAGGCACGACTTTCACGCCCTTTTGCCGAATTTTCTCCAGCAGTTCGGGCGTAAAATGCAAGCCCGCGGTCGGCGCGGCGGCGGAACCGGGTTGTTTGGAATAAACGGTCTGATACCGCTCTTGGTTTTGCAGTTTTTCCGTAATATACGGGGGAAGAGGCATGGTGCCGAGTCGGTCAAGCAATTCTTCAAAAACGCCCTCGTAGAAAAATTTGACGACGCGGTTGCCGTCGTCTTTGACGGAAACCACCTCGGCGGTCAGCTCCTCACCGAAAACGAATCGCTGACCGACGCGCGCTTTTTTGCCGGGGCGGGCGAGAATTTCCCACATATCGGCTTCCAGACGTTTCAGAAGCAAAAATTCAATAAACGAGCCGGTGTCTTCCCGCACGCCGTACAGACGGGCGGGCAGCACACGCGTTTCGTTGATAACCAAACAATCGCCGGGCTGAAGATAGTCCGGCAGATCATAAAAATGACGGTGCTGAATTTGTTTGTTTGCGCGGTCGTACACCAGCAGTTTGGCGTGGTCACGCGGTTCGATCGGCGTCTGCGCAATAAATTCTTTGGGCAGATCGTAATAAAAATCACTGGTTTTCATTCTTCCTCAAAGAGCATGGACGTTTGTTTAGCGTCCGCATAGGGAATACCCAAATGGCGGTATGCGGCAGGCAATACCACGCGTCCGCGCGGCGTACGGGAAATAAAACCGAGTTGCAGGAGACACGGTTCGATCACATCCTCGATTGTGACCGCCTCTTCGCCTGTGGCGGCGGCAAGTGTATCCAAGCCTACCGGACCGCCGCCGAATTTTTCGATCATGGCGCGCAGTACACGGTGGTCGCCCGCGTCAAGCCCGAGCTTGTCTACCTCTAACATTTCCAGCGCCTCGTCGGCAAGCTGTCGGGTGATCGTGCCGTCCCCCCGCACCTGCGCGTAATCGCGCACACGTTTCAAGAGGCGATTGGCGATGCGCGGCGTGCCGCGCGAACGGCGGGCAATG
>JAGCSD010000090.1 GCA_017964345.1 Clostridia bacterium | reverse complement strand
TAGAGCGGCGCGCGCGAGGCGCGCAGGCGGCAAGGCCGCCAAGACTTGCGGAGCAAGTCTTACTGCGAATATTATACCACATCCGCCCGGGAAAAACAAATTCTTTTTTTGCACAACCGCCTCTTAAGAGACTTTCTGACAAAAAAAACGGAATGGATCGACTCCATTCCGTTTTGGGTTTTGTCAGAGATTATTCTTCTCTCTTTTTGCGCACCGTCACAAATACCGATACCGCGACGGCAACCGACAGGACGGCGACCATCGCCACGGGGAAGGCGTCGCCGGAGGGACGCGACGAACCCTGCGGTACTTTCAGTTCCACTTCGTCCACCCGATAAGAGAAGGTGTTTCCGTCCGCCCACGCGCCGCCTGACACGGAGCCATCCAAGCGCAGAAGCAGCTTATAGATGTCGGGCGTGTCGACACTGCTGTCATGGTACAGCTTGACGAGCTGATCGAGGAACGTTTGCGGCACTTCAAATTCGAATTCGTATTTCTGCCATTGATCGGTCATCTCAAGCGAATCGACGGGAAGCAGCGTACCGTGCTGCGCGTTGGCGTAATCGCCGCCGAGCTTCCGTATATCGCTTGACATCTTGTGCCATTTGGAGTTGAGCAGGAAGTTGAACTTGCCGCCCTTGCCTTCCGCGGCTTTCGCCCAGAAGGTGATTTTGTAGGTTCCGGCGCCCGCGCCGTTGTAGCCTGCCTCTTTGTCCTGAATGATCGCCGGACCGAGGTCAAAGCCGATCGAACCCCACTTACTGGCGGGATCGCTGTATTCGATCGCGTGCGCGGTACCGTTGGCGCCCGGCGTGACTTGGGTAACTTTCCCGTTGGTAAACGCCATCCAGCCGGTCGTGCCGCTTTCGGCGTCCCCATTGACAAGCTGCGCGTAAGCGGGCGTCGGCTCAGCCGAAACGGTCGGTTCCGCTTCTTTTCTGACGCGCAGAACCACGTTATCCACGTCAAAATCCTTGCTCGAAATTTCATCGAAAGTGAAGTTCCAAACAGGATCCGCCGCGATCTCTTCCGCCGTTACGCTCATAGTCCCCGTAAGAGTGACCCAGTCCCCCGTTCCGGTAACGCTTTCGCTCAACGCCTTGTGACCGTTATTCGCGTCATAGGCACGGATATACGGGCGGATCGTGGTGTTTTCGGGGATCCGGACGTCCGCGGAAAACTCCACTTCGACGGACTTCCAGTCCTTGCCCGCCGTGTAGTCGCGGATCAGCGTTTTGCCCGCGAACAGCGGCGCGGACCATCGGTACGGAGATTTCACGTTCAGGAATTGGTTGGAACCGACTGCTTCCACACCCAGATCGGTTGCGCTGCTGAACATGGTGAAAGCGTCCAAACCGTTCGTGACCAGATTCTCGCCGTATGTGCCGTCTTCGTTTTTGATACGGACCTGAGGGTTGCAGACGTAACCGACTTTGCGCCCGAGGGAATCCAGCATAAAGTCGAACGTTTGCGTTTCATCCGCGAATGCCGCCGCCGGTATGGTGATTTCGCCGGAGGATGTCACCCATTCATCGACCGTGGAAACCACGGCCGCCACGCGCGACCAGCCTCCCGTGCTCGTGGCGTTTCGCACCACCGTGCCGAAAGCGTTTTCGATTTGTCCGTAACCGGGCTTTCCGCTGTCACCGACCATGAACACGTCGATAGAATAGAATACCGTCACATCCTTCTCCGTGCCCGCTGCCGCGGCGACCAGCGCCTTGGTGTCGGCTATCTGCGGAGACTGGTGTGAATAGGCGGCGGAAAACTTCAACGCATCCTCCGCTGCGATCGTCAGCGTGGGACTTCCCTCTCCGCTGATGCCCTCCGGTGTGGCGCCGATCTCGTAGGATTGAAAGGTCGGATCAAACGTAGACGTTTCTCCCGCGAACAGATTTTCGCTCCATTCACCTTCTCCTTCCGCCCCTGCAAGCAGTGATATCGTAGATAAGCACGACAACACCATTGCCAGAACCAGCAGGACGCTCCATACTTTTTTCATTGCATTTCCTCCTATCTTTTTTGTGCGGTTGCACATCCTATTCACATTGTAAAGGAAAAATAATCGTTTGTCAATTATTTTTTATTGTTTTTTAATATTTTTTGGCAAATATGAACATAGCAGGAGCATAAAACCGGGCGAAAAGACAACAAAAAAAGACGCTGTCGTACAAAACAGCGTCTCTTTGGGTTCCGTAAAAACGGTATACGCGGATCAAAGACCGTATCTTTTCTTGAACTTATCCACACGACCGGCGGAGTCGACCAACTTCTGCTTACCGGTGTAGAAAGGATGGCACTTGGAGCAGATTTCAACGGAAAGCGAATCCTTAACGGAGCCGGTTTCAAACGTTTCGCCGCAGGCGCACTTCACGGTCACTTTTTTGTAATCCGGATGAATTCCTTGTTTCATGGTCTGTTCACCTCAATTCTCAGAATCTCAAAACACGCATATTATACTCGCATTCACGTGATATGTCAAATGTTTTTTTACAGGAAGAAGCATTCCGTGCCGATCATGCAGTAAAACGTACGGTTTTTGCCCATCCAGCTGGAATACCGCATGGTGTAATAGCAGAAATACAGGCAGTTGCCGATCGGCTGTACGCCCATATACGCTTCGATCGCCGCGTAGTAATTGCTGGTGGAATACGTTTCGTTGGGCAGGCTGGCATTCACCGTGGAGAACTGGTGGGGCGAATAGAGAATGTCATGCACCGAGGCGCCCGTGCGCCGCACGCGGTTCATGATGACGCTGCCGACCGCCAGCTGGCATTTGTAGGAACTGCCGCCCACCTCGCGCTTGATGACGCGCGCCATCAGACGAATATCCTCAAGCTGTGCCTCGGTCAGGGTTGCCAGAGCGGAATTGATCAGCGCCATGTTTGCCGAATCATACCCGCTGACCGTGACACCCGAGGAGGATGCCGATACGCTTGCCGAAGAGGACGAGGATTTTGCGCTTGCCGTTTTGGCGGCGAGCGCCGCGGTGATCTTTGTTTGCGTTTTGGCGTTGACGATGCCGTCCGCCGTCAGGGAATACGCTTTCTGGAAGCGGGTGACCGCCTGCTTGGTCACGTCGCCGAACTCCCCGGTCGCCGTACCGGAGAAGTAACCCAGCTTTTTCAGGTTCTGCTGCAGCGTCTTGACCTGAGGACCGCTGTCGCCGTAGCGGAGCGTACCGGGCTTTAATATAATGTCTACCGCCGTCTTGTCGATTTCCACCGTTTTGGCGGAGGCGGAGTTCAGCGCCGTCAGCGTAAGCTGCGCTACTGTCCCCGTTTGGGTGATCTGATTATTCTTCTGAAATTTCTTGACCGCCGCCACGGTGATCGCCCCGTAGTAGCCGGTGATGTATTTTTCTTCTAAATACCCCAGTTCGAACAGACGTCTTTGCAGCGTTTTGACGCCTTCGTCGTTGTCTCCGGCGCTGTACGCGCGCCCGACCTCAAGCTTGGTGCCGTCGATCAGCGTGTTGATCTTCGTCAGCGTTTTTTCCGCGGCGACACCGGTCTGGCTGATGCCTTTTTCACCCTGGAATTTTTTGACCGCCGCCTCGGTTTTGTCGCCGAAATAACCCGTCACGCTCGTTTCGTCCAAATATCCCATGCTGAACAATGCCTTTTGCAGTTTCAGCACCTGTTCGTTTTCATCGCCGTTGCGCAGAACGAGTTTCGGATCGATCGTCTTATCCGTGAACATGGCTTCCAGCGTCTTTTCCGCCACGACGCCCGTCTGATTGATGCCGTTTTTCTTCTGATAATCGCGCACCGCCTGCTCGGTGTTCGGTCCGAAAAATCCCGTAACGAACCGGTCTTCCAAAAGCCCTTCTTCCGCCAGTTTTTGTTGTAATTCCTTGACCTCCGCGCCCTTACTGCCAAGGCGCATGGTGGAAGTCGGTATGGCAAAAGCGGTCAGCGATGTTGCCAGCATGACCGCTAAGCACAGCAGACATACCGGAACGAATTTTTTCATACGCTTTCCTCTCTTCTTTTTGTTTTTGCTCGCGTCCGCGCACGAACAGGAATACTCCGCAAAATCGGATTTCACGGATATTGTACCACATCTTTTTATTTTATGCAACACTTTTGTAACAATTTCTTTTTTACCCTGTCCCCACGCAAAAAAGAGGACGCGCAAAAACGTCCTCCGGGAATCCGGGTTCGCCGTCCGCGCTCGCTCTAACACCCGTCTCTCGACAGGTGGGCATGCCGCCTGTACGCTCTGCCGTCCCCTGGCATGACCGCGGTCACGGGGGCATGACATCCGCACAGCGCTTGTGAGCATTCCCTTTTTGCATCATGTGGGTATTATACAAAAAGCGCGTAACGTACGACCGAGATTCCTTCTTTATTATGACACAAACTTGGGAATAATTCAAGTGTTTTATCACAGGAATAAGATGAAAATTGTTGGAATTGTGTTTTTTTCTGTAGAAAAGACCGCGCATGAGTGACAAAACGGCATGATTATGATACAATAAAAAGGCAAAAAAGAAGAAAAGAGCCGCGGCGTGCGGACTCTTTCCTCCGATTTTGTTATTCCTGAGAAGGTGCACCGACCGGGCAGGTATCGGCACAGGCGCCGCATTCAATGCAGGTTTCCGCGTCGATCACATACTTACCGTCGCCTTCGGAAATGGCGCCGACCGGACAAGCGCCTGCGCAAGCACCGCAAGCGATGCAGTCATCACTGATTTTATAAGCCATTTTTTTCACCTCCGCTTATAGATGTTACCGATATTATAGCACGGTTTGCGTTTTTTGCAAGCAAAAATCAAAGAAAAGAGAAGAAACTTGCAGATTCGGAGTTTTCCGGACGAAGGAGAAAGCCTTACCGTTACATCTTGACTTTACCCTTTACACGGCGTATAATAAAGAAAGATCGGGCATACGGAGAAAATACAGTTTACATTTGATACAGCGCAGGGCGCATGGAACGCGGCAGGCGCGGACGGAAAGTCATAAGGAGTCAACAACATGATCGGCATTATCGGCGCAATGAAAATAGAAGTGGAGGCGCTCCAAAGCGCCATGGAAGACGTGCGGGCGGAGCAGGTCGGGAATCTGACCTTCTTTGCGGGCAAACTGGAAGGAAAGGATGCCGTCGTTGTCAAGTGCGGTATCGGCAAGGTCAACGCCGCTTTGTGCGCGCAGACGCTGATTCTGTGCTACCATCCCGACATTCTGATCAACACCGGCGTAGCGGGTACGCTGACGGACAAGCTGTCCGTCGGTGACGTTGCCGTATCGCAAGGCGCCGTCCAGCACGATTTGGATACTACCGCCCTGGGTGATCCGGCGGGACTGGTGCCGGAGGCGAACCGCGTCGTTCTGCCCACGGACGAGGAGTTGGCGCAAAAAGCGCTTGGCTGCGTGCGTGCCGAAGGCTTAAACGCGTGCCTCGGCGTCATTGCCTCGGGCGACGTGTTCGTTTCTTCTCCGGAGAAGAAGGCGGAGATCGTCCGGACGTTCGGCGCCGTCGCCTGTGAAATGGAGGGCGCGGCAATCGCGCACGCGGCGTTCTTGAGCGGTGTGCGCGTGCTGAACCTGCGCGCGATCTCCGACAGCGCCAACGGCGATTCCCCCGTGGATTTCCCCGCGTTTTGCCGAAAAGCCGCGGCGCATTCCACGCGCATCACACGAGCGCTGGTGCGGACGCTTTGAATGATTTTCTTTTTTTCGCGCATACTGTTTGTGAGGTGATGCGCATGAAAAAGAAAAAGCGCTCCGCGCAAACGGACGACGTGTGGGATCGCGTCAATCGCTACGGAACGTATGAGATCCAGCAAAACGACGGCGAAGACTCTCCCGCCATCGCGCAGGGAATCAGTAAGAAAGTTCAAAAACCCGACCGCTGAAAAGCGGTCGGGTTTTTTGTGTCTTGCGTGTCGTCAACAAGGAACGGATTTTTACAGCACGCGCACGCGAATGACGTTGGCAAGGTTTTCGATTGTCTGCACCGTGTCGGACGGAATCACGTGATCCACATCGATGATCGTATAGGCGTAATCTCCCTTGGATGCGTTGATCATACCGCTGATGTTCTCGCCTGCGCCGGCGATCACGGCGGTGATGGCGCCCACCATATTGCTGGTGTTTTTGTGCAGAACGGTCAGTCGCGCACTGCCCGAGCGCGCAAGCGAGGCGGCGGGATAGTTGACGCTGTTGACGATATTGCCGTCTTCCAGATAGTCCCGCAGTTCCCTGGAAGCCATGACTGCGCAGTTGTCCTCGGACTCCGGCGTGGAGGCGCCCAAGTGCGGCAGGATCAGCGTATTTTTGACGCCGATCAAGGCGTCGGACGCGAAATCGGTGGCGTATTTGTAGATCTTGCCGCTTTCGCAGGCGGCGATCACGTCACCTTCCTTTACAAGTCCGCCGCGCGCGAAGTTCAGAATGATCACGCCGTCCTTCATTTTGGCGATGGAATCGACATTGATCATGCCTTTGGTCGCGTCGATTTGCGGAACGTGCAGAGAGATGATGTCGCTCTGTGCGAAAATCTCGTCTAAATTGTCCGCTTTCTGTACGTGGCGGGACAGACGCCACGCGGCGTCTACCGACACGAACGGATCGTAGCCGATCACATTCATACCCAGGGAATAGGCGGCGTTGGCGACCAGACCGCCGATAGCGCCCAATCCGATCACGCCAAGCGTTTTGCCCGCGACTTCCGGTCCGACAAACTGTCCTTTTCCTTTTTCCGCCATTTTGGCAACAGCATCGCCGTTACCCTTCAATGTTTTTGCCCATTCCGCGGCGGCGCACACATTGCGCGAAGCGGCGATCATGGCGCCGAGCACCAGTTCTTTCACGGCGTTGGCGTTGGCGCCGGGCGTATTGAAGACCACAATGCCTTTTTCCGCGCAAACGTCAACGGGAATGTTATTGACGCCCGCGCCGGCACGCGCGACCGCCAGAACGGACGCGGGGAAATCGTAGCTTAACATATCCGCGCTGCGCACCAGAATACCGGCGGGCGCGGCGGCGTTTTCGGAGATCGTATAGCGGTCTTCCGGCAGGTTTTCCTTTACAACGGAGGCAATGGAATTGAGTTTGAGAATTTCGGTCATCACGGTGTCCTCCTTATTTGTTTTCGGCTTCGAACTGCTTCATGAAAGCGATCAGTTTTTCCACGCCGGCGATCGGCATGGCGTTATAGATCGACGCGCGCATACCGCCTACCAGACGGTGCCCTTTCAGAGAAACCAGCCCGTTTGCGGCGGCCTCCTTGACAAATTTGGCGTCGAGCTCCTCATTGCCGGTCACAAACGGCACATTCATCAGCGAACGGTCCTCTTTGACGACGCTGTTCGTGTAGAAATCGGTGGAATCGATATAATCATACAGCATTTGCGCCTTTTTCTTATTGAGTTCATAAATGGCGTTCACGCCGCCGAGCGATTTGATCCAGCGGAACACGAGCATGGAAATATAAATGCTGTAGCAGGGCGGGGTGTTGTACAGACTGTCTTTATCCGCCTGCGTTTTCCACTTGAGCATCGTGGGGCAGTCGGGCGTGAATCTATCCAAAAGATCGTCGCGCACGATCACCACGGTGACGCCGGCAGGTCCGATATTCTTCTGCGCGCCGGCATAGATCACGCCGAACTTGGTGACGTCCACCGGCTCGGAGAGGATCATAGACGACATATCCGCGACCAGCGGCACGTCGCCGGTATCGGGAATGTAGTTGTATTTCGTTCCGAAAATGGTATTGTTGAACGTGATATGCACAAAGTCCGCTTCGGGATCGAAATCCGCTTTCGTGACTTTGGGAATATAGGTATACGTTTTCTCTTCACTGGACGCGACGATACGGGCGTTTGTCAGACGCGCGCCCTCTTTGGCGGCAAGCGACGCAAAATTGCCCGTCACGATGTAATCGGCTTTGCCTGTCTTGTGCAGGTTCAGCGCCGCGCAGGCAAACTGCTGGGACGCGCCGCCCTGTACGAACAATACTTTATAATTGTCCGGAATGTTCATCAGTTCCCGAAGCAGCGCTTCGGCTTCCTTGATAATGGCGTCGTAACATTTGGCGCGGTGGCTCATTTCCAGAACACTCATGCCTGAGCCTTCGTAATCCAGCATATCGGTCTGCGCTTTGGTCAACACTGCCTCCGGCAGCATGGACGGTCCTGCGCTGAAATTGTAAACTCTCATTGTTTCAGCCTCCTGTCAGCCATTAAATTTTCCGTTCCCGCCGGAACGACGGTTTTATTATACTACCGCTTCGGATTTTAGGCAAGCGGAATCTGACTTTACGTCAAAAAAAAGAACCCTTTGGTAAGGGTTCCCGAAATAAAAGCATTATCATGATCGTATCGTGATCTGCTCGGTTTTCTTTTGCCCGGGCAATACCACGTTTTCCGACCTGCCTTTACAGTTCCGGCTCAAAGGCGGGCATCGGCTGCAATTTGAACAAGTTCTGTTTGTGCAGACGGTCGATGCGCTCCTTGTGCGCCGCGTCGTCGATCTCGCCCGTGCGAATATAACGATCCAGTTCGGCATAGGTGAAACCGAGGTTTTCCTCATCCGTTTTGCCGCAAAGCCCGTCAATGGGCACTTTATCCACTAAAACGGCGGGCAGAGAAAGCGCGCGCCCCAGCGCCTTGACTTCCGCCACCGTCAGATGCGCGCAGGGACTGAAATCGCCCGCGCCGTCGCCGTAACGCGTAGCATAGCCGACCCAGTCCTCGGAGAGGTTACAGGTGTTGGCAACGCGTCCGTTGTGACTTTGTGCGACGGCATACAGTGTCGCCATGCGGATGCGCGGAGGCAGATTGATCTTCGTCTGCGCCGAAGGCTCGAACGGCAGAGCGTTCGTCAGCCCGCTGACGGCATCCTGAATGTTGACTTCATAGTGCCGAATCCCCAAATGGCTGACCAACAGACGCGCCATGTCGATATCGTGCTGAACACCGCAGGGCATCAGCACGCCGATCACACGGTCACGCCCGAGCGCTTCCGCACACAGCGCGGCGACGACGGAACTGTCCTTTCCCCCGGAAATGCCGACAATGGCGTTACAGCCCGGTCCGTTTTCTTCAAAAAACTTTCGAATCCAAGCAACACAATCCCGTTGAATTCTTTTCGCGTCAAACATATTCTTTCCTCCGAACCTGATTGATATGATCATTGTACCACAAAATGCCGCGTTTGAAAAGTGCAAAAAGAGCATGGGGGAGTATTAACAGATTTCTTGCTCCGTTCTGGTGGGAGGTCTTTTGCTTAGCGGGAGTTCGAAAAATGATTTTCGCACACTTTTTGCACAGTATAACGTAAAAGACTGGTGTGAGATTGCTTCGGACGGAAGTTATATGGAATTAGATACCAACCCGTATGACTATGACGATGACAGCTCTTCATTTACACGTTGGTCAACAGCAAATTTAGATGACGTAATGAATGCTATCTCTGAGGTGAATAAGACCCTCGGTTTCAGCGAGAGTTTGCTAAAAAAGATGAGAAATACCACCGCCCTGCAAGGCAGGCAGACGGAAGAGAATGAAACCTACCGCGTAACATGGACCTATCACCCGGATAATGGTTTAGAAGTGTTGTATGAGATGAAAAAATACAGGAATGTTTTTAGATAGAAAATCGTCCCGCGCTTGTTCACGCGGGACGATTTTTCGGTTGTGAAATTATTCTTTTTCTTTTACCGGCTCTAACTTTTCGCCGCAGTTGGGGCAAACCAGCTCGTCCGGTGCAAATTCGCCGGAGAACGAAACGAACTCGTGGCATTTGGGGCACTCGTACTCTTCATAAGAAAAGTCTTCGTCGCATTCGTCGTCACAGCACTCGCAATCTTCGTCGCGATACTCGCAGTCCTCATCGCAGCAATCGCAGTCACCGTCACACCACTCGTCATCCTCGTCGTCATCTTCATAGAGGTCTTCTTCCACTTCCATCAAATCGTTATCCAGCTCTTCCACATAGTCGTTGAGCTGAACCAGCTCTTCGTCGATTCCCTCGATCTCATCGCCGATCTCCTGCAGCGTGTCCACGATGGCGAGCAGCAGCTTGCCTTCCGGCGTGTCCGCGGAAATATTCAATCCTTCCGCTAAGCCTTTCAGATACGAAACCTTTTTTTCTACCGACATGTCAGACTCCTTTCCGCCGAAAAACGGCTCTTTCCTTATACGCGGTCCATGTACTCGCCGGTGCGCGTGTCGATGCGGATGCGGTCGCCCACGTTGACAAACAGCGGTACATTGACTTTGTAACCCGTTTCGATCGTCGCCTGCTTGGTGACGTTGGTCGCCGTGTCACCCTTCACGCCCGGTTCGGCGTCGATGATCTCAAATTCCACGAAGTTCGGCGCGTCCACCGAGAACGCGGCGCCTTTGTAGAATTTAATTGTCACCACCAGACTGTCCTTGAGATACGGCAGGGCGGAATCGACCTGCTCTTTATTCAAAGCGATCTGCTCATAGCTTTCGTTGTCCATGAAGTAATATAGTTCTTCATCATTGTAAAGGTACTGCATTTCCTTACGTTCGATATGGGCAAGGGGATACTTTTCGTTGGGGTTAAAGGTGCGCTCCAGCACCTGTCCGGTCATGACGTTCTTGATCTTGGTACGTACGAACGCCGCGCCTTTTCCGGGCTTCACGTGCAGAAAATCAACGATAATGTAGACGTTGCCGTCAATTTCGACTGTGATGCCCTTTCTGAATTCACCTGCTGAAATCATGTGTGATTCCTCCTGTTTAGTATGGGATTTTTATCAGTTTTTTATCCGTCGCGGTCAGATCGTCATAACCGTTACGAGTTAAAACAGCCATATTTTCAATGCGCACGCCGCAAAAGCCTTCGATATACACACCCGGTTCGATCGTGACGATACTGCCTTCCTCAAGCGGCCGGTCGTTGCGGAAAGACAGATTCGGCTCTTCATGGATGTCGATCCCGACGCCGTGCCCGAGCGAGTGTGTGAAATACTGTGCCAGATCGTACTTTTCCAGCACATCGCGGGCGATCCGGTCGATCTCCTTGCCGGTCTTACCGGGCGCGAGCGCCGCCATAGCGGTTTCGTGCGCTTCCAGCACAGCGTTATAAATGCGTGTTTGCTCGGCTGAAACATCCCCGAGCGCCACGGTCCGCGTCATATCCGAATCGTATTGACCGACACGCGCGCCGAAATCAAACGTAATAAACTCCCCCGCCTGCACGGGCTTTTCGCTCGGCACCGCGTGGGGCTTGGCGCCGTTAGAACCGCTTGCCACGATGGTTTCAAACGCCAGCGCGTCCGCGCCGCAGTCAAAAAGAAGTGTTTCCAGTTTGTTGCGCAGCTGTTTTTCCGTCATACCCGGTTTGATACAGGGCAGAAACGCTTGGAACGCACGGTCGGAAACGGCTTGCGCGGCGCGGATCTTTTCCACTTCTTCTTTCGTTTTGCGCGCGCGCAGATGCGTAAAGAATCCGCCCACGGGAGAAAGCGCAAATCCCTGCTCGGACAACGTCAGATAATCCCCCGCCGTTAAGCTGTTCTCCTGTACGCCGAGCGCTTTGAGTCCCTGCGCTTTGGCTTCCTCCGCCGCACCGGTGATGTAACTCCCGCCGAAAACTTTCACCCGGCAGGACACCTGCTTTGCCGCCACGCTGTAGCGGCTGTCCGTCACCAAAACCGGATCCGCGGAAAACAGCAGCAGAGCGTCGGGGCAGAAAAACCCGGTCAGATAAAAGATATCCGCCGGATGGGAGATCACACAACCTTGAAGGTCCGGAAACGCCGCATGGAAAGATTCAAACGTCTTCATGCTGTTATCATACCATATTTTTCAGAATTTGTATAGTGGTATTATCAATATTTTGTTTAATCTTTCTTCTCTTTTTCATCTTCTGATTCCGCTTTGTCGATCGCGTAACGATGAATGAAACGGTCTATTTTTCTTTCAAGCATCGAAACCTTTACCGAGAGCAGGAAGACTTTAATGAGCAACAGAAAAATAAATACCGCAAAAATAAAATTCTGCGTCGCTTCAAACCCGAGCAATTCGGCAAAGAAAGCGGAGATACCCGGAAACAGACTTAAAACGATCAAAATGATGCTGAAAGCGATCCAATAAATGGCATCCTGCGTCAAAAACTGCTCCTTGCGCACTTTGATACAGACAAACACCGCAGTAAAAAGTGAAACGACAAATAAAACAGGAAAAAGCATGGTCATCATTCCTTTCGGAACCACTGCAAGAGCAGAATGGACGTCATGATCTGAAACATATAAGCGACCGAACGCGAAAAGGACAGATAGCTCTCTCCGGCTGTCCGTTCATTCATACAAACCTGCACTTCTTTCACCTTGGCGCCTTTACGCATAAAAAACGCAACCGTATCCGGCTCCGGTCCGAAGCTGTTGGGTTGGACAAATTTTTCAATCATCCGCCTGTTGTAGAGGCGCATCCCGGACGTAGGATCCGATATTTTCTTTCCTGTTGTGAGCCGAATAGCAAGCCCGATGATACGGTTCCCCAGCATACGCGGAGAATGCGGTTTTTTCTCTGTCACGAATCGTGATCCGATCACAATATCGTACCCGTTTTCGATTTCCGCCTCCAGCAGGGAAATGTATTCCGGCTTGTGCTGCCCGTCCCCGTCAAACTGAATGGCGGCGTCATACCCGTACCGGTACGCATACCGCATTCCCGTTTGAAAAGCGCCGGTAAGTCCTAAGTTGACGGGATGGGAAACAAAACGGTATCCGTTTTTCTTACAAATCTCTTCCGTACGATCCCGCGAACCGTCGTTGACGATCACGTAATCATATTGCGGGAAATCGGTTCGCAGGCATTCCATGACTCTTTCAATATTTTCTTCTTCGTTGTAAGCGGGAATGATCAGCAGTGTTTTCATGTGCTTTTATACGCCTCGCAGACCTCTTTGGCGTTCCCGATCATTTTCACGCGCCCTTTTTCCAACCATACGCAGTGTTTGCACAGCCTTTCGATTTGTTCAATCGCGTGTGAAACAATAATCACCGTGGTGTCGCCGCCCATCAGGCCGGAGATGCGGTTTTCGCACTTTTCCTGAAAGTGAAAATCGCCCACCGCGAGAATCTCGTCCACGATCAGAATATCGGGCTTGGTCATCGTGGCGATGGCGAAGCCGATGCGCGCCACCATACCGGAGGAGTAGTTTTTCATCGGCGTGTCAAGAAACTCCCGCATTTCGGAAAACTCAACAATCTCGTCGAACTTCTGATCCATATACTTACGCGAATACCCCAAGACCGAACCGTTTAAGTAGATATTCTCCCGTGCGGTCAGTTCCATATCGAACCCGGCACCCAGCTCAATTAACGGGGCGATCGTGCCTTGGGTTTCCACGGTGCCGCGCGTGGGCGACAAAATACCGGAAATCAGTTTCAGCGTCGTACTTTTGCCGCTTCCGTTCAGACCGACAATGCCGAAAATATCCCCTTTTTTTACTTCAAACGAAACGCCGTCCAGCGCTGTGTAGTCTTCATACATCAGCTTGTGCGTGACCATCTTGATAAAGTATTCTTTCAGGTTTTCAAGCTTTTCCTTGCTCATATTGAAGTGCATCTGCACATCATGTAATTCCACCGCGTTTTGGCTGTTCATACCGTTCTCCTTAAATATGAAGAATAAACCGCTTCTGCGCGCGGGAGAAAACCAGACCGCCCAGAACAAGCGTTCCGAGCCCGATGGCGAGGCAGACCATGTTGAAGGCAAATGACGGCACCGGATAGGCGATCGGATCGCTGCCGTGCATCATAACGGCGCGGAAGTATTCTACAAAATAATACATGGGATTGCAATGCACAATGGCGATCGCCTTGTCGTGATCCTTCAGAATGCTCATCGGATAAATAATGGGCGTCAGATACATCCAAATCGTCAACAGGACGCTGTAAAGGTGCATAATGTCGCGGAAATATACCGTCAGCGCGCTCAGGATCAGACTGAACCCGACACAGAACAGGAAACAGTACAGCACCGGCAGGAATACCAGCAGAGAAACGGGCGTCGGATACACGCCCTGCAGAAGCATGACCAGCAGCACCGCGATCAGGCTGAACCCAAAATTGATCAGCGAAAACAGACATTTTTCGACAGGAAAAACGTATTTGGGGATATACACCTTTTTTATCAGCGGCGCGCCGGAAACAATGGAAGACATGGAGTTCGTCGTCGATTCGGAAAAAAACGTCCAAAGCGTATAACCTAACAGGTAGTACGTTGCAAAGTTTTCCACCTGCACTTTCAGCAAAATGCCGAAAACGCGGGTGATGATGATCATGGTAAGCAGGGGATTCAGAATACTCCATAATACGCCGAGTATGGACCGGCGATATTTGAGCTTAAAATCCTTTCCCGCGAGGTTCAGAAGCAGCGGAAAAAACTTTTTGAAATCCGCGAAAAACCTCTTAATTCCTTTTTGTTGATTCAAACAAACCGTCCTCTCTTTCAGCGAAACCTGAAAACCGTTTCGTCCGGTGAAAATCCGGAATGGAAATACAAATGGTGCATCTCTCTGCCCATCGGCTGTAGCATAGGACCTGATCCGCCGACATTTATATCTCCGGTGTTTCCTTCTGTGCTTTTTCCGTGCGTTCTGCCGGGGCTTGTCCTCTCTGTCGCAAGTATGGACAATACAGTATGGTATATTTTATCACGATTCCGAATGAAAGTCAAATCTATTCACACACAAAAAAACTGCCTGAAAAAAACGCTTGACAGTTCTCTCGACGTGTGCTATTATATCACCAACCTACCAGATAGGTAGCATTGAAAGGAGAAGATATTATGAGCCGTATTTATTCATCCGCCGATCAGTTGATCGGAAGCACCCCCCTGCTGGAATTAACGCACTTGGAGCAGGAAGAAAACGCACGGGCAACCGTTCTTGCCAAACTGGAATATTTCAATCCC
>JAGCSD010000089.1 GCA_017964345.1 Clostridia bacterium | reverse complement strand
TATACATCACGCTTCCCGGCGTATGCCCGGCAACGAGCGTCGCGTACACACCGGAAGAAACAATTCCGTCCCTGTCGAACAAGTGAAGATCGCACTTTTTCAAAAAGGCGATTTGTTCTTTCAGGACTGCTTGATGCGGATTGTCGGAAAGCAGGAAATCATATTCCGCTTTGCTCATATAGATCTTTGCGTGCGGGAAATACGTAATTCCCGAAAGGTGGTCGTAATGACTGTGCGTCAAGAACACCTTTTTCACGTCTTCCGGCTTCACGCCGTGCCGCTTTAAGTCGGACAGAAGATCAAATTCCTCCGCGTTCCGTTCCCAATCGGCGGCACTGCTCTTGGTCGTATTAGCGACAGCAAGGTCTTCGATCCCCGTATCCAACAAAATCCATTCTCCGTTAATCTTGATCAAAAAGGAAAAGCAGCCGATCTCTGTGGTACCGTCGCCGCCGTTTTCGATCAGGACAGAATTCCTGGAGGCAATGTGCGCGGACGAAAGAAGGATGATTTCCGGCATTATTTTTCCACCTTGAAGCGCTGTTCCGTATGCGGAATGTAGGCGTATTTCTCGATAATTTTATCGTCGATATGAATGCCCAAACCGGGATCGGTGGGAACGAGGATCTCACCGTTCTTCATTTGGATCGGGCTGTTGAGCAGCTCTTCACGAAGCGGATTGGCAATCTGCTGATATTCGCAGATAAAGGCGTTCGGGATCGCGCTCAACAGATGTAAATGGGCGGCGAATGACGCGCCGGAACGGAAGACGTGCGGGGCAACGGTGATGCCGTTGAGCGCCGCGTACTCCGCCGCGCGCTTGACTTCGCCGATACCGCCCGCGTGCGTTACGTCAGGTTGAATGATATCCACACAGCCGTTGTCGATCAACGCCTTATACTCGAAAATCGAGCAACCGTTTTCACCGCCGGCGATCGGCGTGGATCCGCTCTCCGCGCGCACACGGGCGTACACGGACAACTCATCCGTACGGCAGGGTTCTTCGATAAACATCAGTTGATATTCTTCCAGGCTCTTGACAACGCCGATAGCCTCTTTTGCCGACCAGGCGAACGGAACGTAACCCTGTCCGCAGTCAATGGCAAGGTCGAAATCGTAACCCAGTTCGTCACGCAGAATTTTGACGATATGCGTATCTTTTTTGCGGTTCCATCCGCCGCGGATCTTGACGGCGGTAAAGCCGCGCTCCAAGTAACCGCTTACTTCTTTGATCAGTTCCGCATCCGGCTTTTCCATACCGCCGCTGGCGTAGGTGCGGACGCTTTTACGGTATTGCCCGCCCAAAAGCGACCAAACGGGAACACCGAGTGCTTTACCCTTTAAGTCCCAAAGAGCATTTTCGATACCGGAAATGACGCCCATGGCAATGCCGCGTCTGCCCCAGTTGGCGCCCAATTTGTACATTCTTGAAAAGAGAACGTCGATCTGGAACGGATCCTGACCGATCAGGGTAGGCGTAAGGAATTCGCAAATGGCTTTAGCGGCCTCGGGAATGTAATGTCCGGTTCCCATTTCGCCTAAACCGTAAATACCCTCGTCCGACCAGATGCGAACAAGACTGGTATGCCATACCTTGACTTCTCCGCCGGACCAACCCCATTTTTCGTTTTCCTGATACCGATACGAAAGCAGAATCGGCTCAACCTTTGTGATCTTCATGTTGTTATTCCTCCATATATTGTAATAATTTTTGATAAAGCGTTTTCATCTCCAGAGCAGACTGCGCCGCCAAAGCGCATTCTTCTTCCGGAATGGCTTCACGACCTTCGCCCAGCGGTTTCCCGGCGATTTCACTGAACATCCGGTAGCCGTAGGGGAAGGAAAAACGATTGATGCGCCGGACAAGGTCCAGAATATCAAACTGGCAAGACTCGGAATCCTTGCTTGAAACATCCGCGAAGATTTTTTCCATCACGTCCGGCATCAGATACGAAAGCGCCGAGAAAATACCGTCGCCGCCCAGCGCCGTCACGCCGCGCAAGCAGCCGTCAAGTCCCGTAAAATAAGAAATATCGGGGCGCTGTCTTTGTATCATACCCAGGTGAGCGGTGATTTCCTGCAAATCGAACCAACTGTTTTTGAACCCTTTGACTTCATCATATTCCAGAAGTTTCTCAAATACGTCCAAAGAAATCGGGTTCGTGCATTGCGGAATGTTATAGCCGACAACGGGGATTTTCTTTTCGTTACTGCTGAACGCTTCCTGATAATAAGCAAGGATCTCGCTGTCTTTCAGCTTGAAATAATAAGGCGGCGCCAGTAAGATACCGTCGGCACCAATGTTGGTGATTTCTTCTATATACCGTGTCGCGGTTTGACTGTCGCCCGCCGTTGCGCCGCAGATCAACTGTTTTCTTTTTCCGTTTGCTTCGGCGATCGCCCGCATGAGCGTTACGTTTTCCCCAAAGGTAAGGCGCGTAAATTCTCCGGTTGATCCGCATACGACAAATCCGGCTAACGACTTACTCTTTGCGGCTTCGTCAATCTGCTTCTGCAACGCTTGGAAATCGACCGATCCGTCGTCACGAAAAGGCGTTAAAACGATTCCGTAAATTCCGCGAAATATCTGTTCCTGCATATACAACACTTCCTTTTCTTTCATTATTTTATATCATAGGAAATATCTTTTCCTTAAAAAAATTGGTAATTGGATAAAGAATCTTTGTTTTTTTGAATGCGTTTTCTTCCTTTATTCAGAAAAAACGACGGATCAGACCGAAATTTATTAAAAAAACGGCTTAAAAATCAAAGATTTGAACAAAAGTTTTGACTAAAAAACAAAGATATGCTACACTTAAACAAGGGGGGATCTCATGCTGACTTATCAGAGCTCGTTTCCGTTTGAACTGCTTCAGATCGAGAATCAGAAAAACGCGGCTTCTTCCAACCATTTTCATCCGTATTACGAACTGGTTTACGTAAAGAAAGGGTCTTTCTGTTATTTTATAGCCGATAAGACCTATACGGTTTCCGCCCGAAGCGTGGTTTTGGTCCCGAAAGATGTGATCCATAAAGCGTCTTTTGAGCAAAACAGCGATAATGCGTATTATTTGATCCATTTTTTTGAAGAGTTTCTTACCCCGGACACGCTCCCCGTTCTTCACAAGCTGTTTGCCGGCAGACACGTGGTTTTATCGGAAGAAGAACAAAACGCGGTTTTGCCGGTTTTGACAAAGCTGTTTGTCGCTTTCCATCGAAATGAGGAATACCGAGAACCGCTGATAAAAGCATATTTTTGTGAGTTCATGGTGATTCTGACAAGATTCTCCCGCTTTCGCCACCACAACGGGGAGCGTTCGTTAATGGAAGACGCCGCCATATATATCAATCATTGCATTAAAAGTCAAACGGCTTATCAGCTCACGTTAGAAAATGTTGCCAAGCGGTATTATATGAATTCCTCCGCCTTTTCTAAAAAATTCAAAAAGGAGATCGGTATCGGATTCAAAGAATACGTCGTTTCCGCAAAAATCATTTACTCAAAAAAACTGATGGAAACTACGACGGATTCCATTACAAAAATCGCGTTTTTAAGCGGATTTGAGGACAGCAATTATTTTTCCACCGTTTTCAAAAAAATGGAGAGCATTTCGCCCAGCGAATATATAAAAATGACGCGGTCCCGCTTGAAGAGGACCCTCCCGTGAAACGGCGGTCGAACTATATTTGCAGAAGCAGAGCCACCACGGGCATGGTCACGACCGACAGTACGGTGCTGGCGGCGACTAATTTTCCGGCATAGGGTGCGTCGCCGTCATAAAGCTCGGCAAAAATGGCGGTCATGGCGGCGGCGGGCGTGGAAGAGAGAATCAGCATGATGCTCATGACGGTTTGATCGATCAGCCCCGTCAGGGAAATCAGTTTCATTATGCCCCACAGCACGGCGGGGAAAACGAACAGGCGTAAAAGGAGAAACGGCACAAAGTATTTGTCTTTCCAGATACCCTTGAAATCCACATCCGCCAGTCTGGCGCCGACCACCAGCATGGACGCGGGCGCCACCATATTCTTGAAAGCGGTCAGCACGTTATAAAACAGCGTCAGCGCCTGCCCGGTGAAGCCCTCGGCTTCCATATTCGCGCGGATCACGCCGCCGAGTCCCGTCAGATAGACGATCAACCCCAAGAGGATCGGGATGACCGCGGGATTCAGAATGGCTTCCTTTACGGAAATATACTTTTTATCGTTGGTATAGATCAGTCTGCCGAGCGTGAAGGCGAACACGTTGAACCAAATGACAAACGCGGTCGCGTAAATGGTAAAAGAACTGCCGAACACGTCGTTGATGACGGGAATACCCATATAACCGGCGTTGGAGAAAACCACGGCGAATCGCAGAACGCATTTTTGCTTTCCCGGCGCCTTGGGGAAGAGAAGCAGGGAGAAAAGATAAAACAGCACATGAGCGACGAACGCCATGACGAACATACCGACCACGCCGCGCAGAATAAGTTTGTCAAATTC
>JAGCSD010000088.1 GCA_017964345.1 Clostridia bacterium | reverse complement strand
GTGATTACCTGCTCCGTTACAAGGAGCCGGGATTCACGCTGGCGTCCGTCACATCCCAGCCCGCTTTCGTGCCGGAAACCATTCATCTGGACAGCCTGTTCAAGGATATGCAGACCGATCACAACCACATCGCCATTGTCGTGGACGAATACGGCGGCACCGCCGGGCTTCTGACCATGGAAGATATTTTGGAGGAGATCGTAGGCGAAATCTGGGATGAACAGGACGAGGAGATCAAAAATATCGTCAAAACGGGCGACGACCGGTATAAGGTACTTGCCGTCACGCCGATCGACGAGTTCTTTGAATTCTTTGAATTGGACGAGGACGAAACGATCGAATCCGCGACCGTCAACGGTTGGGTGACCGAACACAGCGAAACGATCCCCGAAGAAGGATTTTCGTTCGATTATCAAAACCTGACCATTACCGTGACCAAGGCGGAAGAACTGCGCACGCAGGAGTTGTCCGTAATCGTGCATTCCGAGGAAAAAACAGAAGAGGAATAAACACCGTGTTTTCACTATGCGCCCCGCTTGCTAAAACGGGGCGCATGGTTTTTTTAAGACGTATTCGTCCCACGGAAGCCAAAAGATATCTTCGACGGGGGCGCCAAAGGGCGCTTCATTGCTCAGAAGCGGCGCCAGCAGCTCAAACAGCATCTCCCGGTCTTCTTTTGCCGGTACGACATAGCGCCCGTCGCTTCCTTCCAGTATATAGAGGATCGGATCACCGGTTTCGTCGCATTTCTCGGGATGAATGAACACGGTGAACCGCCGTCCCTTATAGAGAAAACAGCGGTAGCGCAGCAGCGTGAACGACTGACCGTCCACATAAATCTCCTGCTCCATGCGATTCGCCTCCCCTTTTCTTATTTATTATAGCCGATTTTAACGGATTGGCAAAGCTTTTTCTGATAAAACGGCAAACACTGCCGCGACAGTCGAACAAAAAAGCATTGACAAAAAGAAAGAAGCATACTATAATATCAGCGTTCACGGGAGCATAGCTCAGCTGGGAGAGCGTCTGCCTTACAAGCAGGATGTCACAGGTTCGAGTCCTGTTGTTCCCACCATTGGCCCGGTAGCTCAGCCGGTTAGAGCGCTAGCCTGTCACGCTAGAGGTCGTGGGTTCGATCCCCATCCGGGTCGCCAAAAGGCGGTTGATTTTTCGGTCAACCGCCTTTTTTAAAGAAAGGGAAATGATATGCAGAACATTCAGCAAGCCCTGTTCCGGGAAGAACGCGCCCTGTTCGGAAGCAAAAACCTTTTGATCGAAAACAGCGTATTTGAAAACGGTGAATCACCCCTCAAGGAATGCTGTGATCTGACGTTGAAAACGTGTTTGTTCGGATGGAAATACCCGCTGTGGTATTGCCGGAATATCTTGGCGGAACGCAGCACCTGGACGGACACGGCGCGGGCGGGCGTGTGGTACAGCGAAAACGTCACGCTGCGGGATTGCCTTGTGCAGGCTCCGAAAACGTTTCGCCGATGCCACGGGCTGACACTGGACAACACCGTGCTTTCCCGTGCGGAAGAAACGCTGTGGCACTGCGAAAACGTTAATCTGAAAAACGTGACGGTGCACGGCGATTATTTCGCCATGAACTGCGAGGGAGTGATGGTGGAAAACCTGAAACTGGACGGCAATTACGGATTTGACGGCGTAAAAAACGTCACGATTCGCTCTTCTCATTTGGTCACAAAGGACGCATTCTGGAACAGCGAGAACGTCACGGTGGAGGATTCGTTTATTTCCGGCGAATACCTGGGGTGGAATGCCAAGAATCTGACACTGAAAAACTGCACGATCGAAAGTCTGCAGGGACTTTGCTATATTGACAACCTGAAACTCATCAACTGCCGATTGATGCATACCACGTTCGCTTTTGAATATACCACGCTCGACGCTTCCGTTGCCGGACGAATCGACAGCGTACTGAATCCCGCGAGCGGCACACTTCGCGCCGATGAGATCGGAGAGCTGATCTTGGAACAAGACAAGATCGACCAAAGCAAAACCGTTTTTGATGCAAACGTGCGCAAACGTGTCGATAAGCCCATTTGGTAAGGAGAGAGCATCATGTACGATTTTGACAACTGTCCGTCCCGGAGGGGGACGGATTCTCTGAAATGGAATGTGTCCGACAGGGAACTGCCGATGTGGGTGGCAGATATGGATTTTCCCGCCGCGCCATCCGTTCTTGACGCCCTGCAAAAGCGGCTCGATCACGGCGTTTTTGGTTATTGCGAAGTGCCCGAACAATGGCGGCACGCCTATATCGCCTGGTGGTGTTCGCGTCATGGGTTCACTATGAAACGTGAATGGCTGATTTTCTGCACCGGCGTCGTGCCCGCTGTTTCGTCCATTGTGCGCAAACTGACGACGCCAAACGAAAATATCGTCCTGCAAACGCCGGTCTACAACATCTTTTTCAACAGCATTTTGAATAACGGTTGCCGCGTGGCAGAAAGTCCGCTTGTGTACCGAAACGGCGCGTACAACGTTGATTTTGACGATTTAGAACAAAAGCTTGCCGATCCGCAGACAAGTATGATGATTCTGTGCAATCCACACAATCCGATCGGAAAAATTTGGGATCGTGATACGCTGGCGCGTATCGGTGAGATGTGCCAAAAGCATCACGTTACGGTAATTTCCGACGAAATCCACTGCGATCTGACGATGCCAGGAGCCGGTTATGTGCCGTTCGCATCAGTGTCGGATGCGTGCCGGAGCGTCAGCGTCACTTGCTTAGCGCCGACCAAAGCATTCAATCTGACGGGACTGCAGACGGCTTGCGTCAGCGTGCCCGATCCGTTTTTGCGCCACAAGGTATGGCGGGCGCTGAATACCGACGAAG
>JAGCSD010000087.1 GCA_017964345.1 Clostridia bacterium | reverse complement strand
TTGATGAAGTACAGCCAGTCCCCCTGCTGTACCGCCAACCCGCCGTTGGAGAGAATTTCCCCGTCCGGCTGACCTCCCGCAAGCGGAGCAGCGCAGGACGCGGCACTCACCGCGAACAGCAGCACACAAAGCAAGGCGATGATTTTTTTCATAACAGTTCTCCTTTTCAATCCCCTACCACGGAAAAGTCCTCAAGCTCCACACATTCGACCTGCCCCGATTCCGTATGCAGACGGTATACGCGGTCATAATCGCTGTCGGAAAAGAAATACAAATACTCGTCCACCACGTCGAGCGTATCGATATCCAGCACAAATTCCTCGCAGACGCACTCGCTGAGCGAACCGTCCAAACGGCAGCGGTAGAGAGTGTTCAATTTGCCGGCGTTGATATAATACAGATACTGCCCCGCAAAGACCATACATCTGCCGTATTGCTCCGCTAAAAGCACGCGCCCGCCGCCGCCCGCGGGAATCAGATACAATTCCCCCGCGTCCTCTTTTTCGACTGAAACGGCGTAGAAGTCCTCGGAAAACGCGTACTCGGTATATCCGCCGTATACAACGGCCTGGAAATCGCTCGTGCTCGGTCGAAACCGGTATACATAGCCGTTTCCGAGCATATAGCAGAACATCTCGTCTTCGTCGGCGCTCAGCACATACGCGGGCTCCGCCGTGATCTGCACGGCTTCCGTTTGTCCATGCGGCACACGGTATAAACTGCCGATGGAGCCGTTCACCTCACGCGTAAAATACGCTTCTCGCTCAGACGCGCGCAGATTGTAAACAGGAAAATCCGTCAGCCGGCACACATTTTTGCCGTCCGTATCCATACGGTAAAGGCAATACTGCCGGGTGAAATATACATACCCGCCCGCGCAGGCGTAACAGCCGCCGTCATAGATGTTATCGATCTGCCCCAACGTCCGAAAATCCGTTCCGTCGGTTCTGACCGACGCGGCAACGCTCTGTCCGTTTTCAAAAATACAAAGCTGGATCCTCTCGCCGAGCAGGGTGAAAAGCGACACGTCGGCGTCTACCACCACGTCTTTTTCCGACGCGTCGGCTTTCATGCGGCAAAGCGCGCCGGCATAGGCGTGAAAACGTTCCTTTTGGTCGCGCGTGAAATTGTCGCCGTTGAGGTAGTAGATCCACTCTCCCTGCCGCGCGGCAAGACCGCCGTTGGAAACGATTTCTCCCGCGAAATCCGTATCGGGAAGCGCCTGTTTTACTTGGCTGCGCGGCGCGCAGGCGGTCAGGCAAAGCGACAGAAGCGCAAAAGTCACCGCAAGTACACGTTTGAAAATAGCGATCATACCTTTCTTCCCTGCCGCATACAATCCAAACGAAAAGCAAAAAGGAGTGATCGTATGCGGAAATTCAATGCGTTCCGGCACGCTTTCAAGGCTCCGGAACCCCCGGAGGAAGCCCCGAAGCAGACACGGCAATTCAGCGCCTATCGAACCATTCTAAGCAAGCACGAGGCGGTCAAGGAGCGCCTGAAAGACGAACCGGTGGCGGCAATTGACCAAAAGCCGCAATCATGATTACGCCGTCGGCATTCTTCCCTCGAGCAGTAACTGCATGGCTTCCGCCACCGCGTCCACGGAGCGGCATCGCACCGTAAAGACTGCCTTGTCGCTCTCGTTGTTCTTGAAAACGGCGTAGGTATCGGAAATGCGATAATAGGTTCCTTCATACACGGCTTCTTTTTCATAGAACGCGCCGGTTTCGTAATCGGTCACGGGGATCACAACGTCCAGCGAATACGAAAACAGCACTTCCCCTTTGGGCGTGTCATCGGGCACAAGTCCCTCAATGGAGAGGAACAGCACTTTGGAATAAAAGCTCTTAAACTGCAAATCATCCAGCAGTTTGCCGTTGATATAATACAGATTGCTGGTTTTGACCGAGCCGTCCGTATCGATCAGTTCTTTTCCCTGATCGTCATAGAGAACGGTGCGATCTACCGTCAGTTCATACGTTTCGCCGTTGATCAAAAACGTGCCGTGACGAAGCCAATAGACGTTCAGCGCCACCAGATACGGGTTGGCAATGTCCACCGCCGTGACCTGCAGAGGCGCAAGCATTGACGCCTTGACCGTATACACGGGCGATGTTTCGAACGTTTCTCCCTCCGTAATGAGCGCGCAATAATACTCGTCCTGCGAGTCGTCTATCAGCGAACCGACGACAAACTGGTCCAACAGTTTGCCTTCCGCGTCATAACTCTGCAGTTCCAGCGTCGGTTTTTGGAACCCGTAAAGGGAGAGGTCTTCCCCCGCCCGCTCGCAGAAATACGCATTGAGCGTCAGGTCACTGATGCCGGAAAACACCTCATCTACTTTGTCCGAAACGGTTTCGGAAATCGTCGGCTCCAACATATACCACGCCTCGGCGCCGGAGAGCGGACCGGGGATATAGGAAAGCTGAATCAGTTCCCGCTTGGCGCTTAGCAGATACAGGCTTTGACTGCTCAGCGACGTACGGGAAAGCGACGGCAGGTTCAACAGCCACGAAAGCGGCTGGGTGAAATACTCCTCGATATAGGTGGAAACAATGTACACCTTATCCGTTTGCCCGTCCAAGAGCACATAGGCGCCCTCGCTGCTGCCATACGTTTTACCGATATCCACGGTATGGCGCGTGCCGTCTTTATAGGAGAAGATCACGGTCACAGCGGAATTTTTCAGTCCGTATTCGTCCAGACGGCTTTCCTCACAGGCGATCACGTTCTGCGTGGAAAGCTTAGCGCCGAAGCGCGCCAGATAGCCGGTACGCGTCTGGTTGACGTCGCTGTATCGTTGACCCTCGATGTTCCACTCCAACTGCGTGCCGTTCATAAACGATGTCAGCGTGTACTGCGAATGTACCGTTTTGTTGTCGATTTCCATCGATACCAGATCAGCTTGGTCATATTCGTACAGCGTGATCACCTGATCGTCCGTTTCTTCCTTTTTGGGAAACGCCACAAGTGTGACGACGAGAACGGCGGCGATCAGCACGACGGCAATGCTCAGAAGCACGATCGTCTTTTTCATGCCGAGCTTGCGTATCTTCCCGTTCTTTTTTTCAACGTGAAGCAGTTCCTCCGCGAGCGCGTCCGGCTCGTCCGTCAGCTCCTGCGTGATCTGTTCGTATGTTTTTTCGTCTTGACGGTCCATTACAGGTTCCTCCTTCGGATCCAGACCACGATGCCGGCAACCAGCAACGCTGCCGGAACAGCGGCGACCAACACGGCAAACCATATCCGCATCTGAAGCTGAGTGAGCTGGACATAACTGCTCGTCAGGTCAATGCCCACGCTGACAAGGGTATCCCCCGCGTTCTTCCCCGCCAGCCAGTTGATACCGTTGCGCAGGATGTTCTGATTGCCTAAATAATCGCCCGTGGCGATCGACTGACTGCCCAGGATCAGAATACGCGTGGTGGTCGTGTTCTCCGTGCCGGTGATACCGGTATTGCGGCGTTCGTACGCGCCGGCTGCCGTGTGGATACCTGTTTCATAATCCGTAGCACGGAAGTCGCTGGCATACTCCCACGGGACAAGCACGCTCGAGGCGTAGCTGGTCAGAACGGAAGAAAACTTTTCTTCGTAAATACTGCCGATAGTCGTGCCGGTGCCGTATTTATACGTAATACCGGTTGCCTCGGTTACCCAGACCGGTTCGTTTGCGGAGCGTACCGCCGAGGAAACGACGTGCGCCTGGTCGGCGATCAACTGTATGTTCTTAGGCAAGTTGGTTTGATGATGCTGATCGTCCGTTTCGGCAATCACGCCGTCTTCCAAAGACAGATTGAAGTCATCCAGCAGATTGTGATAGCGCGTCAGTTTATTACCCGCGTCGTCGATCAGACGCGCTGCAATGATCATCATGGAGCCGTAATGATCGTCTAAGAACTGAATCAGCGTATTGTATTCGTTTTCAGTCAGATCACTTTTTGGTTCGGTCACAATCACCACGTCGCCCTGTTTAAGCGTCGTTTGCCCGGAAACCAAACTCAACTCCTGAACTTCAAAATTCTCGCGCCGGATGCGGCTGAGCATCACCTGTAAGGAAGCATCCTGTATATCTTCCCCATGCCCGGTCAAGAGATAGACGTTCTGCCGGATGCCCGTGCGCATATAGACCAGCGCGCTCGTGATCCAGCGCTGCAGCACGAAATAATACTTGGAATTATTGCTGTTGAACTCCACCAGCTCATCCTCGTTGAAAGCATGATAATTCGCCTCGTTATCCTTCTGCGCCACGACGACCGCGAAGGATGACAGCGTTTTGGTATCGGACGAAAACTGTTCGAGCTTGGACGGATTGACGATCGGATCGACGTTTTTGGATTCGATACGTTCGCTTGCGCCGTCAAAAAGCGCCACGATATTCTCCGTCATGGTGCTGTACCGGCTGCTCTGCCCGCCGGGAATAAACGAATAAATGATCACGTCGCAAGTAAGATCGCGAATTGCCGTTTCCGCGCTTTTATCGAGCGTGTAGGCGCGCGTAGGCGTAAAGTCCGCTTTCCAGCCGTTGCGGTCTTCTAAGTACGAAACCAGCACGTTGACCGCCAGAACCGCTATAATGACCAGCACGGTAATGATAACCGAAAACCCGCCGTATTTCAGGCGACGATGCTCTTTCATGCCCTTACACCCCCGTCCATCTTCTGCGTTCGATCGCGCGCACGGTCAGAAACAGGAACAGTCCCGACACGCTGACGTAATAGAGGACCGGCGAAAGACCGATCAAGCCGTCCGCGAAATTCTGATACCGCGAAAGCATATTCAGCGAAGAAGCCACCATGTTTAAGAAGTCACTGCCGAGGTTTGTCAGCACGCTGTTGCCGAGCCATACAAAAAACGCCACGGCAAAGCTGACGACCGCCGCCACCACCTGGCTTTCCGTCATGGACGAAATGAACACGCCCACGGCGAGGAATGTGGCTCCCATCAGGAAGAATCCCACGTACTGCACAAGCAGCATGGTAAAACTCAGCGAGCCGCTTGACGTATAGAACACCAGCACCAGCGGAAAGATCAGATTCAGAAACATAGCGATCAACAGAACGGTCAGCGCGGCGGCGTATTTGCCCATGACAACGGACGAGATCCCGATCGGCGACGTTAAATAGAGCTGATCGGTCTTATTGCGCCGCTCTT
>JAGCSD010000086.1 GCA_017964345.1 Clostridia bacterium | reverse complement strand
GCGTTGACGACCGACGCGCCCACGCCGTGCAGACCGCCGCTGTATTCATAATTCGCATGGTCGAATTTGCCGCCGGCGTGAAGCTGTGTAAAGATGACTTCCACGCCGGAGATGCCTTTTTGCGGATGAATATCGACGGGCATACCGCGTCCGTTGTCTTCCACGGAAACCACGTTGCCCTCTTGAAGCGTAACGGTCACTTCGTCGGCATAGCCGTTGGCGGCTTCGTCGATCGCGTTGTCGACGATCTCCCATAAGAGATGGTGCATTCCTTCCGGTCCGGTTGTACCGATGTACATACCGGGACGCATTCTGACGGCGTCCAGCCCCTCTAAAATTTTGATGTCTTTTGCGTTATAACTCATAAGTACCTCACTTTGTTTTGTCCATTTCAATATCCATTTTCTTTTCTTCGCCCTTAAACAGTCGTGCCAGGTTGGAACGGTGCATGAAAATCATCAGCACCAGAAGGAAGAGCAATACGCCGACCTCTATCCAATCACCGTGCGCGTCGAAAACGGTATACAATATGGTGGCGAGCAGCATGGTGGAGATCGAAACCAAGGAATATAAGCGGATAAACGTGTTGGCAATCGCCGCAAACAGTATGAACCCCGCGCCCATCAGCGGATTCATGATAATGAGCAATCCCAGCGAACTTGCCACGCCCTTGCCGCCGCGGAAGTGCATAAAAACAGGGAAATTGTGTCCGAGGATTGCCGCCACGCCGCCGACATAAATCTCGGGCGCGCTGAAACCGCCGAGCCAGGTGAAACCTTCAAAGCCTTTTCCGATGATCAGACAGCCGAGCAGCGCTCCGGCGATTGCCTTACACGCGTCGCCTAAAAAGACGGGGATCGCGTATTTCAGCCCGAATGTACGCAGTATGTTTGCGGCGCCGGCGTTGCCGCTGCCGACAGTACGAATATCCTTTTCGGCAAGATGCTGGGACATCATATTGGAAAACGAAAGATTACCTAAAAGGTAGCCTACGGCTGCCGCTGCGATATAGTGCAGAATCAGAATAAACAGCATCAGGTTTCCTCCTTTTCTTTTTCGCGCAAAACCAAACGAATCGGGGTCCCGGAGAATCCGAACGCCTCACGGAACGTATTTTCCAGATATCGCTGATAGGAAAAGTGCATCAGCTTTTGATCGTTGACGAACAGTACGAACGTCGGCGGCAGAACCGCTACCTGCGCGGCATACTTGATTTTGAGCCGTCTGCCGTTCTTCGTGGGAGGCTCGTTCATGCGCAGAGCGTCGGAGAGCGTGTCGTTGAGCACGCCGGTGGTGACGCGTTTTGTCGCGTTTTCATATATCTTACGGATCAAAGGAAAAATCTTGTTTACGCGCTGTCCGGTCTTGGCGGATAAAAAGAGGTAATCCACATAGTCCATGAACGCCAAATCGGCGCGCATCTTTTTCTTGAATTTTTCGCTCGTGTTGGTGTCTTTTTCTATCAGATCCCATTTATTGACGATCACCAGCGTCGCCTTGCCCTGGTCTTTGATGAATCCGGCAATTTTGACGTCCTGCTCCGTCATACCCGCTTCGGCGTCGAGCACCAAAAGGGCGACGTCGCACCGACGGATCGCGTCGAGCGAACGGATCACGCTGTAACGCTCCACGGTTTTGTCGTCCACATTCTTTTTGCGGCGGATGCCGGCGGTATCGATCAGAACATAGGGCTGACCGTCTACCTCTACGGGAGAATCGATCGCGTCCCGCGTGGTGCCGGGGATATTGCTGACGATCGAACGTGTTTCGCCCAAAAGACGGTTGACAAGCGAGGATTTTCCCGCGTTTGGCTTGCCGACGACGGCAATTTTGATAGCCGGATCATCCGCTTCTTTCTCCGCGTTTTTCGGGAAAGACTCCACAATGCGGTCTAAAAGATCGCCGATACCCGTCATATTCAGCGCGGAAATGGCGATCGGCTCGCCTAAGCCGAGCGCGTAGAAGTCATACACAGCGTCTTCCTGCGCTTTGCTCTCCACTTTATTGACGACAAGCAGGATGTGATCGTGCTTTGTGCGCAAATAGTCAGCCACGTCGCGGTCCGCCGCCAGCATACCCTGACGCGCGTCGGTGAAAAACAGGATCACGTCCGCCGTTTCCACGGCAATTTCCGCCTGTTTGAGCATTTCGTTATAAAACACGTCGTCGCTTTTGAGTTCGATACCGCCGGTATCGATCAGGGTGAAGGTATGATCGAGCCAAGTGACGTCGGTATATAAGCGGTCACGGGTGACGCCGGGGGTGTCTTCCACGATAGACAGACGCTTGCCGGATATTTTGTTGAAGAACGTCGATTTGCCGACGTTCGGTCTGCCTACTACGGCAACCAGTGGTTTCATGGCGGTATCCTCTCTCTTATTCTATGCCGAGCAAGGCGTATATAAGCGCCTTGCCGTTGTTTTCGGTCGGTTTGATTTTGTGGTTGATCCAGTTTTCCACGTCCTGAACGGACAAATCGTCCAAAAATCTCCCGTTTTCGCCGCGCAGCATGACGTCGCAGATCAGCGTTTCTTCGCCCAGATCCTTGCCGTCGAGTTGAACGGCGATATCGCGCCCGGTGAGCAATCCCGTCACGGTGACGGATTCGCCGAAAAAGAAGTTGGTGATCGGGTAAACAAGAACCGTCAGATTGGGATAGCGGTCGCAGAGCGTTTCGCACAGTCCTTTGATGAAACTTTGCGCCGAAACGCCCAGCGCAACGGAAACTTTGCGGTCGGGGATCCAGGGCGGGAGCGCGGGATCGTCTAAGGTTTCCGAAAATTCCTGCCGGAATCTGGCAAGCAGACCTACCCCGTTCTCAATTTGCGAAAAACCCTCGTATTCTTCCGCCGGAGGGACGGGAATGCCGGCCTGCACATATAATTCGTCGGAAGGAAAGATGAAACGGGAGCCTTTGAATTCCAGACAGCTTTCCTGCCAATGTGTGATCTCCTCGACCGTATGGCGCGCCTCGGCGGCGGTGAACCGCTTGAGTT
>JAGCSD010000085.1 GCA_017964345.1 Clostridia bacterium | reverse complement strand
TGCGCATCGAAGACGCGCTGGCGGCAACCAAGGCGGCAGTCGAGGAAGGCATCGTTCCCGGCGGCGGCGTGGCGCTGCTTGACACCGCGCCCGCGATCCGCGCTCATATCGAAACCCTTTCCGGCGACGCGAAGACCGGCGCGACGATCATTCTGCGCGCGGTGGAAGAGCCGATGCGCCAGATCGCGGCGAACGCGGGGCTGGAAGGCAGCGTGATCGTCGCCAAGGTTTTGGCGAACAACGATCCGAACTTCGGCTATGACGCCGCGAACGACGAATACGGCAACATGGTGGAAAAAGGCATTATCGATCCGACGAAGGTCAGCCGTTCGGCTTTGACCAACGCGGCGAGCGTGGCGGCTACCATGCTGACCACCGAATGCCTGGTGGCGGATATTCCCGCACCCGAACCCGCGGCGCCCGCAGGCGCGCCCGGTATGGGCGGAATGTACTGATCGCCTGAATAACGCAAGAAAACACCGGCTGAGATCGTTTCAGCCGGTGTTTTTCCTTGCAAAAGGCGGCGTCTTATGGTACAATAGCGGTCAAGGAGCATGATACATGGAAAAGACGTTTGAAGAAGTTCTGAAAGAACAGGGGATCCTCCTGCATCATACCACCGGTATGAGCATGGCGCCTCTTTTACGCACCGGCGACGCCGTAGCGGTCGTCCGCTGCGCGGGACGCATGAAAAAATACGACGTGCCGCTCTACAAGCGCGGGAACAAGTATGTTCTGCACCGCATTATCAAGGTACGCAAGGAGGATTACGTGATCCGCGGGGATAATTGCGCCGAAAAGGAATACGGGATCCGTGACGCGGATATCCTCGGCGTGGCAACGGTGTTTTACCGGGGCGAAAAGGAGATCCGCGCGGAGGCAGTCGGCTATCGCTTGTATGCGCGTGCGCGCGTGGCGCTGTTTCCCCTGCGTATGTTCTGTAGGCGATCGCGCTCTTTTTTGGGAAAATGTAAGCGAAAACTGCTGAAAAAACAGTAAATATGTAAATAAGAGCATATATGCATGCAAAAGGAGCCGGACGATGACCATTCGCAGGGCGGAAGAAAAAGATTTTGAGGCGATGCGCGCGATCTACAATCACGAGGTGCGCACGGGCGTTGCCACGTTCGATACAGAGGAAAAAGGTGCGGAGGATTGGGTGCAGTGGTGCCTCGCGCACAACCGGGACAATTATCCGCTGCTCGTCGCGGAAGAAGACGGCAACGTGATCGGCTATGTGTGCTTGTCGCCCTACCGCGTTCGGGGTGCGTACGCATCCACGGCGGAGCTGTCGCTCTATGTAGACGTCGCCTCGCGCGGCAGAGGCGTGGGTAAAGCGCTGATGCGCGCCATTTTGGACGAAGCGCGTGCCGACACACACACGCACGCGGTGGTATCGGTCATCACCGCCGGCAACGAAGTCAGTCTGCGCCTGCACCGCGCGTGCGGATTCACAGAATGCGGCAAACTGCGTGAAGTCGCTTTCAAGCATGGACGGTTTTTAGATACCGTCACCTATGAATGGCGAAAATAAGGATATAGCAAAAACGGCTGTGATTCAGCCGTTTTTTCATCCGCTTGTCCCGCCGCCGGGAGAGGAGTTCTCCCGGTTTTTCAGCAAGTACCGCAAGTACCGCAGGTGTTGCTGCCGGAACCGTCCGCACCGAGCAGAAGCGCCAATAACAGGAAAAACAACAGCAGGTTGTTATTACTGCAAGTATTGTCGCCGTCGCAGGAGAGTGCCGAAAGCGCCACAAAAAAGAGAAGCAGACTGCTCGTGTCAAACAGATTGTTACCGCCGCAGGTATTCAGTGCCATACAAGATCACTCCTTTTTCGTTTTCTCTCTAAAGATATGCAGTCTTTCGGCACGGTATGACAAAACCCCTAAATCAGCACCACCCGTCAAACGGGTGGTTTGACTTAGGGCTATAAGCCCGTGTTACCGACCCGCGCTTCAAAGCGCGGGCTTTCACTTTTTTGTTCAAGCCCTATAGTCTTTGTCGTTTTGGCAACCCTTTAAGGGGTTAACAAGATGGATCTGCGTATTCCTTTACGCTTAATTTATCTAACGTAATATCTGCTTTTTCTTGATCCTATATGTAGTTTCGTATTGTTGTTTCATTAGGTCCCACCGTTGAAACGTAGTACCCCTCTGCCCAAAAGTGCCGGTTGCCGAACGTATACTTTAGGTTTCGCGTGCTTATCAAATATCATCCGTGCACTTTTCCCTTTCAGATACCTTATAAAACTTGATACACTCGTTTTGGGTGGTATACTCAACAACAGACGCACATGATATGATCGGACATCACATGTCCTTCCGGTATTTCTACTTCTTTATACTTGCATCCTTGGCAATACCCGTTTGAACGGTTCCCGCCTCGATATCGTCCATCAGTCGTTTCCAGCCGGGACGGTCGAATGAGCCGACGCTGTACCCGTCGTCGATATAGTGGACGCAATTCGTTTCCGCCGGTATGCACGCCGACGGGAGCATCACCGTCCCCGACGAAAGGGAGATATCGCTACGATTGAAGAGATACGAAACAACCCTTCAAATATTGCGTAACCCGCATTGCAAAAGGAAAAACGGCGTAACCCGATTGGATTACACCGTCCTCCCTTTGCAACTGTCTTTTAGAACACGTCGCTGAAACCGATCTTATTTCGCCTGTGCGTACTGGAAGAAGAAGTAGCCCATGCTGGTGTAACCAATGTTGGTCAGCCCCTTCGCGCAGTACATGTTGGTGTAGTAGTAGATCGGGCAAACGGGGAAGCCGCCTTCACCGAAGAGCTTTTCTTCCGCCGCATAGAGCAGCTGGTCACGTTCTGCGCCGGCAAGCATCGCCTTCGCATCGGTGATATCCTTGTCATACGCCTCATCGCTGTAAAGACCGTAGTTATAGGAATTACCGGTGACAAGCAGTTCCAGGTAGGTGATGGGATCGTTGTAGTCAGCGATCCAGCCCAGACGCGCCACGCCGAAGGTGTGTTCGCCGAGGCCGTTGGTGTAGGTCGCCCATTCCTGGTTCTCCGTGCTGATGTTCATGCCGAGAACGGTCTTCCAGTCGGAGCCGCACGCTTCGGCGATCGCCTTGTGCGTATCGTTCGTATTGAAGTTGTAAACGATGGTGGTCTGGGGATCCCATTTGCCTTCGGCTACCGCTTCGTCATAGAGCTTCTTGGCAAGATCGCACTTGCCGGGATAGGTCGTAAGATCAGCATCGGGGTACAGCTTCTTCAGGTTGTTGTAGATCGCGCCAAGCTCGCTTGCGCCATAGGCAAAGTCGGCACCGGTGGAATCCAGAATACCGGAAGCCACGAAACCGGTTGCGGGCGCTTGTCCGCCCTGGGTGACGTTCTTCACGATGTTCTCACGGTCAACGGAGAGAACCATCGCGGCACGAACACGCCAGTCAGTGATCTTCGAGCAGTTCAGATACAGATAGTAGGTGCCGACATAGGGATTGATGAAGCAATCGCCGGAAGCCTGCAAAGACTCGATCATATCAGACGGGAAGGTTTCAATGAAATTATACTCGCCGGACTGATAGGCGGAGAGAATGGAGGTTTCGCTGTCGCTCAGCCACCAAACGATAGCGTCGGGACCGAGGTTCGCTGCATCATAGTAGCGCTCGTTTTTCTCCATACGGATGTAGCTGTCATGCACCCATTCGGTAACCTTGTACGGACCGTTGACCACGATGTTGGCGGGTTCAGTCCAGTTGTCCTTGCCTTCCACAACGTCCTCGCGGAGCGGAACGAGAGAGGCAAACGCGCACATTTCAAGGAAATACACGCAGGGTGTTTCCAGCGTGACTTCGAACGTCTTTTCGTCAATGGCTTTGACGCCCAGTTCGGTCTTGTCCATTTCTTTCGCCTGGATCGCGGCTGCATTTTTGACGATATTGTCAAGGAAGTAGCCGTACTCGGACGCAGTTGCGGGATCGACAAGACGGCGCCAGCTGTAAACGAAATCGTTCGCCGTGACAGGCTGTCCGTCAGACCAGAAAATGTCGTTGCGCAGCGTAAAGGTGTAGACGCACTGATCTTCGGACACGGTGTAGGATGCCGCCTGACCGGGCACGACCTTGGTATCATGCATATTGGCATCCTTGTCAACCAACTCGTCAACGATCTGATATTTCATCAGATTTTCGAACTGATGCTGGGTGTAGGTGGAACCGTCAACGGAGCTGATCAGACCGGGGTCGATTGTTTCCGGCTCAGAGGCAATGCAGGCGTTAACCACAAAGGGTTTGTCGCCTTCCTCGCCATTATTTCCGGTACCCTTGCACGCGCCCAAAGATAGAACGAGGCAGAGTGCCAGCACCAATGCGAGAACGTTCTTCGTTTTCATCATGTTCATCCTCCAAAAATTTATTTGCATTAAGTTCCTATGGAACCGAATACCCATGGAATGTGCCGCCTCTACAGATGGCAGGCGACAAAGTGACCGGGCGACTGTTCCCGAAGCTCCGGGCACTCCTCGCGGCAGCGATCTGTCGCGTAGGGGCACCGGGTATGGAACCGGCAGCCGGACGGCGGATTCAGCGGGCTCGGGATCTCGCCCTCCAGCAGGATACGCTGACGGGATCGACTCTTGATCGGATCGGGCAGCGGCACCGCGGAAAGCAGTGTCCGCGTATAGGGGTGAACAGGCTTGCTGCAAAGCTCATAGCTGTCGGCAAGCTCGACCATCTGCCCCAGATACATGACGCCGATCCGGTTGGAAATGTGGCGTACCACGCTGATATCGTGGGCAATGAACAAATATGTCAGATGGTTTTCCGCCTGCAGATCTTCCAGCATATTGACCACCTGCGACTGAATGGAAACGTCCAGCGCGGAGATCGGCTCATCGCAAACGATAAACTCCGGATCCACCGCCAGCGCCCGGGCGATCCCGACGCGCTGCTGCTGACCGCCCGAAAACTCGGGCGGAAAGCGGTTTGCGTGTTCCGTATTCAACCCCACTTTATCAAGAAGCTCGTTGATACGCTCACTGCGTTCTTTCTTACTGCTGTAAAGTTTATGGATATCCAGCGCTTCGCCCACGATCTCACCCACCGTCATGCGCGGATCGAGTGAAGCGGAGGGATCCTGGAAAATGATCTGCATCTTGCGCCGATACGGGAGCATTTTGACGGCGATCTTCTTCTCGCTGTCGTAGATCGGCGCGCCGTCATAAATGATCTTGCCGCTCGTCGGCTCATAGAGCCGGAGGATCGTGCGTCCGAGCGTGGTTTTGCCGCAGCCGGATTCCCCGACGATACCGAGCGTTTCACCGCGATAGATGTTAAAGGAAACGGATTCGACCGCCTGCACGTATTTCTTCTTCTGCAAAGGATTCGTGCCTTTGACAGGGAAATATTTACGCAGGTTTTCCACTTTGATAAGCGGATTTTGTTCGCTGCTCATGCCTCGGCGTCCTCCTTTCCGCTCTGTTTCTTGAAATGAAGCCAGCAGGCGGAGTAATGCCCTTCGCCGACTTCCACGAACGGCGGCTTCTCCCGCAGACAAATCTTCATGCAGTCCTTGCACCGCGGACCGAAGTTACAGCCCTTAGGCGGATTGAGCAGGTCGATCGGCGTACCCTCGATAGGCACCAACCGCTCTTTTGTCACCTCGTCCATGCGGGGCGTGGAAGAAAGCAATCCTCTTGTGTAGGGGTGCTGCGGATTATAGAACACATCGTCGACATCGCCCTGCTCGATGATATGCCCGGCGTACATCACGGAAACGCGGTCGCAGATCTCCGCCACAACGCCGAGGTTATGCGTAATAAAGATGATCGACGTATTCTTTTTTTTCTGCAGATCCTTCATCAGTTCCAGGATCTGCGCCTGAATGGTTACGTCCAGCGCCGTTGTCGGCTCGTCCGCGATCAGAAGCTTCGGCTCGCAGATCAGCGCCATGGCGATCATCGCGCGCTGACGCATTCCGCCGGAAAACTCATGCGGGTACTGGTCGATACGCTTCTCCGCGTTGTTGATACCGACCAGCTCCAACATCTCGATGGCGCGCTTGCGCGCCGCTTTACGGGTATAGCCCTTGTCGTGGCACATCAGCGCCTCAATGAGCTGATTGCCGACGGTATACACGGGGTTCAGACAGGTCATCGGGTTCTGGAAGATCATACTGACCTTGTTGCCGCGGAATTGCCGCATTTGCTCTTCCGTATAGTCGAGAACATTCTCCCCCTCGAATTTGATCGTACCGCCGACGACTTTGCCGGGGTTCTGCAGAAGTCCGATGATCGAGTAGGCTTCCACGCTCTTGCCCGAGCCGGATTCTCCTACGATCCCCATTACCTCGTTATAACCGAGCGAATACGATATTCCGTTGACTGCCTTCACTTCACCGACGGGTGTAAAGAAGGAAACTTTCAGGTCTTCTATCTCAAGAAGTGCTTTCTTTTCGTCCATTTCCATTACCGCTCGCCCCCTCTCATTTCTTCAGCCGCGGATCGAGCGCGTCGCGCAGACCGTCGCCGATCAGATTCAGCGACAGAATGACGATCGTCAACACGATACTCGGGAACAGAAGGAGATACGGATACATCTGGATCGTTCCCAACGCGTCGGAACACAGCGAGCCGAGACTCGCCATCGGCGCGGAAACGCCCAAGCCGAGGAAGGAGAGAAACGATTCCAGGAAGATAGCGCTGGGGATCTGCAGGCAGGTGGTGATCACCACGCTGCCGACGCAGTTGGGCAGCAAATGCCTGCGGATGATCCGCCCGTTGCCGGCGCCGAGCGCCGTCGCCGCGGTAACGTATTCCTGCTGTTTGAGCTGAAGCACCTGACCGCGTACGATACGCGCCATCGTGACCCAGTATAACAGCGCAAACGTGATGAAGATGCTGATGATGCCGGAGCCGAGCGCCGACAAACCCTGCACCAGCGCGGACGAGCTGGAGTCGAACCAAGCCCTAAGCGGTTCCTTCAGCACGACCTGGAGCAAAAGCACCACCAGAACCTCGGGGATCGAATAAATGAGTTCGACGATACGCATCATCACAAAGTCGGCGGCGCCGCCGGAAAGCCCGGAGATCGCGCCGTAGGTCGCGCCGATCACCAGAACGATCAGTGCCGCCATGATGCCGAATATGATGGAAACGCGCGTGCCGTACATGGTGCG
>JAGCSD010000084.1 GCA_017964345.1 Clostridia bacterium | reverse complement strand
GCGCGGATCGCGCGGCAGGCATCGGGCGCTTCAAAGGTGTAGCGCGCTGATACGCGAGCCGCTTCTGTCGAACGCGGGGCTTCACGATCCTGATCCACCGCCAGCAGTTGGTCAAAAAAGGACTGTTCGATCGCGAGCAGGGACGGAAACACGCAAAACCGCTCCGTCTGCCGCATGGCCTCTCCCCGATGCTCCTTTTTCTCCAGTACCCTTATCCCTTTTTCTTTCGCGTAAGCGCGTATTTCTCCGGACGCGTAAGGCGGCAAAAATACCTCGGATTCACCCCAAAACGCCGTCAAATCGATCAACAGACGATGGTACTCCTCTGTGGAAAGACGTCTGCCTTCTGTCTGCACTTCAGTCACCGTGCCGTTTTGCGCCCGCACAGACGCGCGAGCGGATTCCGGCGCGCGCGGCGACGTGATCACATTGTGCAGCATCAACGGAAAATCCGTGTACAGCGCCGTGTTTTGCGCGGAAAACGGAATGGTACGATTCAAGAAATATTCAAAATCACGGTCGGGTGAACGCACGGAGATGATGCGCCCGCCTGTTCGCGCGGTATACTCCCCTCCCGCCTCTAACTTCCGCTGCTCGGAAGAAGAAATCGTGCGTCCGGCGTTGTCGATCGGCTCAAACGCCATGCCGTTCTGTGTTTCATACACATAGACGCCCGGCAAAGTGTGTACCGAAGCGCTGTACCGGAAAGCCGACGGCTTTGCCTGCATGAGATACACCGTCGCGCCCGCAAGCGCGTAGATACCCGCCAAAAGGTGCGCACCGGACACGGCATTTGCCTGTGTGCTGTGCCCGATTAATATTTTTGGAAATGAGAAAGCGGCAGCAAGGTTTTTTAACTGTTCTTCCTGTATATCCTCACCCCATACACCGACAAGTCTGCCGTTTTCAAACAGAACAGGTCGGCGCGGCGAAAGAGCTTCCCTCCCGGTTATCACCGCGCCTTGCCGTGTTTCCGTGTGGTTTTTTATCTTAGCGCCGAAGCGCAGATGTGTATGCGGCGTCAGATGCACGTCGCTGCCCACGGTGTTTTCACCCGAAAGAAGCGTTTTTTCCAGCATGCTGCCCGCGCCCAGAGCAAAGCGCTCGCCTTCGCAGGAAATAAGGCGCGAATTCTCCCAAATGACCGCGTGCGAAAGCGCGGAATCTTGAATCAGACAGTTTTTGCCTATCACGACAAACGGACCGATCGTACTCTCTCCCTCCACGCGTACATTTTCCCCTATGCAGACGGGCGGAAGGATCCTGACCGTTGGCGCGATCGACGCGGACGGATCGATGCGCGCCGTTTCGGGGAACAGTCCCGACAGCACGTCTTCATTGGCTTGCCGGTACGTTTCGGGCGTACCGAGGTCGCACCAGTATTCCGTCGCGATATAGCCGTACATGGCGGTTTGCTCACGCAAAAGAAGCGGAAACAGGTCTTTGCCGAAATCAAACTCCCGGTCCGGCGGAATTTTTTCCAGTACCGACTTATTCAGAACATAAATACCCGTGTTGACCGTATCCGCCACGGTGTCCTCCCACTCCGGTTTTTCCAAAAACGAAAGAATTTTTCCGCTTGGATCCGTCAGCACGACGCCAAAAGAGCGGACGTCCGTTTTTTTGGACAACACGATAGTCGCTTCCGCCCCCACCGCGCGGTGATACAAGAGGACCTTGGAAAGATCAAGCGTGGTCAGCGCATCGCCGCTGAGAACGACAAAAACGTCATCGAGCTGATTTTCCGCCAGCTTTACACTGCCTGCCGTACCGAGCGGCTTTGTTTCTTCAAAATATGTCAAGCGGCATCCGTGCGCGGAACCGTCGCCGTAATGAAGACGGATCTGATCGGGTAAAAACAGGAGCGTCATGCCGATATCGGTTATTCCGTGTTTGGCGCAAAGCGTGAGCGTATAATCCAAAAGCGGTCTTCCCGCGACGGGAATCATAGGTTTAGGCACCTCCTGCGTCAGCGGACGCAAACGCGTCCCTTTTCCGCCGGCTAAAATTATGGCTTGCATCGTTTTTCTCCTTTTTCCGTTAACACATGATAAACGTCACAAAAAACGTTCTCATATTTCCTCGTTTTATTTTCTGCCGCGGATAAAAAAACTATGCAAAGCCGAATTTTCCGTTTTTTTGAATAAAAAAACAGCGCCCGAAAGCGCTGCTCAAAACATAAATGTGTTTTAGAGGATGTATTTTCTCAAATTTTTGTCCGCTTCGGTTTGCCCTAAATGCTCGCGGACGTATGCTTCGTCAACGGTCACCGTGCGGCGCGGCTCTTCTTTCGTAGCGGCGAAAGACAGATCGTCAAGCAAACGCTCCATCACGCTTGTCAGCCGGCGCGCGCCGATGTTTTCCTTGACCTCGTTTTCTTCAAACGCGTAATGCGCGATCAAGTCGATCGCCTCATCGGTAAAGACAAGATCGACGTTGTCCACGGCAAGCATCGCCTGATACTGGTGTAAAAGCGCGTTGTTGGTACGCGTCAGGATGTCTTTCAGTTCCCGCTCGCCGAGTGCGGATAATTCCACGTGAAGCGGAAAACGTCCCTGCAGTTCGGGGATCAGGTCGCTGATTTTTGAAAGATGAAACGCACCGGCGGCGATAAAGAGGATATAATCCGTTTTGACCGGTCCGTACTTAGTGGTGACCGTGCACCCCTCTACCAGCGGCAGAATGTCGCGCTGTACGCCTTCGCGGCTGACGTCGGGACCGCGCCCGGCGGAGGAAGAGGATGCAATTTTGTCGATCTCATCAATGAAAATGATGCCGTTTTGCTCCGCGCGCTCAAGAGCCTCGTGCGTAATGGAATCCATGTCGAGCAGTTTGCTCAGCTCCTGCTGAGAAATGACCTTCCGTGCATCTTTGACCGGCATTTTGCGCCTTTTCGTGCGTTTGGGCATCATTCCGCCGAAAATATCTCCGATCATGATTTCCGGCTGACCGGGCATTTCCACGTTCATGCCGCTCGGTTTGTCTTCGACTTCCACTTCGATCGGCAAATCTTCGATCTTGCCGGACTCAAGGTCTGCCTTGATCGCCTCCCGGCGCTGAGAAGGATCGTCTTCTTCCCCTTTTTTCTTACGCATGGGCAATAGAATATCGATCAGTCGGTTGGTCGTTAAATTCTCCAGCTTGTCGTGCATCAGCTTGGTTTTTTCTTCCTTCAAAAGGCGAATCGACGCTTCTACCAGATCGCGCACCATGGAGTCCACATCGCGCCCCACGTAACCGACCTCGGTGAATTTGGTCGCTTCCACTTTCACAAACGGCGCGCCGACGATTTTGGCGATACGGCGGGC
>JAGCSD010000083.1 GCA_017964345.1 Clostridia bacterium | reverse complement strand
CGAATGCCCCTGGGGCGCGATCGGCGTTGACGTCGTGCTGGAATGCACCGGTTTCTACTGCTCCAAGGACAAGTCCATGGCGCATATCACCGCCGGCGCCAAGAAGGTCGTTATTTCCGCGCCCGCGGGTAAAGACCTGAAAACGATCGTGTTCTCCGTCAATGAAGACACGCTGACCAAAGACGATCAGATCATCTCCGCCGCGTCCTGCACCACGAACTGCTTGGCGCCCATGGCGAAGGCATTAAATGATTTCGCCCCGATTCAAAGCGGTATCATGACAACCGTTCACGCCTACACCGGTGATCAGATGATCCTCGACGGTCCGCACCGCAAAGGTGATCTGCGCCGCGCCCGTGCCGGCGCACAGAACATCGTGCCCAACTCCACCGGCGCCGCCAAAGCGATCGGTCTGGTCATTCCCGAACTGAACGGCAAACTGATCGGCTCGGCTCAGCGCGTGCCCACCTGCACCGGCTCCACAACGATTTTAGTTGCCGTCGTCAAGGGCAAGGATATTACGGCTGACGCGATCAACGCCGCGATGAAAGCCGCTTCCAACGAGTCCTTCGGTTACAATGAAGAGCCGATCGTTTCATCCGACGTCATCGGTATGCGCTACGGCTCCCTGTTCGACGCCACGCAGACGATGGTCGCCAAGATCGACGACGATACCTATCAGGTACAGGTCGTTACCTGGTATGACAACGAGAATTCCTATACCAGCCAGATGGTCCGCACGATCAAGTATTTTGCCGAACTGTAAAAGAAAGCGGCTTTAAGGCACGCGCTGAGCGCGTGCCTTATTTTTTTAGGTGGTGAATTATACTATCAAGTGCAACAGTAAAGAAAAGAATGAAAGTTCATACGAAACTCTGTCAGAATGGAGTTCCCCCACAACATTCGAACGGAAATATTACAAAAAAGGATATAGCTATCGGAAAATAGCGGAATTGCTTGGCAGAATATGAGCACAGTATCAAGAGAACCGCGAAGGAACTGCACGTTTATGAATGTAAAACCGGCATATTATCCACATACGGCACAAGAGAAGAGCAACTTAAGAAGAAGCTATTGCCACCGGGGAATGTTCTGGGACCAAGAAGTTTTGGAGTATATAGATGAAAACCGTTTCTGACGTGGTCGCCTGAGCAAATATCTAAAACGTCATGCAATTTGAAAATGCCGTTGTTCAAAACCATTTATCGCCGGATCGAAAAAGAGCTTGCCTGTAATATGTATTTCGCGGATCCGTATTGCGTTTGGCAAAAAGGCACCAACGAGAACCTTAACGGCTTGCTTCGTGAGGTTTATCCCAAAGAAATCCATCTCGTGTCAATCCGAAATCGCTTAAAAACCCGGTGTTGATCAACGCCGGGCTTAAAAAAGCTCTTAGCTCCCTCAAAACGTGAAAACCCAATTCAAAAGCTGTCGCACTCCGCCTGACAATTTATCTATGCATCTCCCCTATACAAGCGGTAGTCAAGACTGTGCGCGTCATAACGGTATGGGAAATGCCCTTCTCTGCTTCCCCACCGCAAGGCGGGAATCATTTCAAGGTTCGCGATCTCTCCACTCAAATGCACAAGTGAACATACGTTCCGTTCCGCATTCGCCTTTGACCAGCGTGCGATCGCCGTCCGTATAATGCGAAAGCAAAACCGTATCGCCCAGATGTACTTCTTTGTGAAAATCGATCTGCACGCTTTTGTATTCGCGCCGCGCCTGTTCCGGCACGGCGGAATACGCAAGATCCGCGTAGCGCGTATTGTTCACGTGTCCGTTGCTGTCAAGATCGGTATAGATGGGCGCAGCCGCCACGTTTTCCCCCGCCTCAAAGTCCGGCAGGCGCGTTAATTTTTCGCCTAACCCCGGTGTTTCATCATACCGGTCGAGGTCAAATACGCCGTGCACGAGCTTCACGCGGCGCGTCTGCGCATCGATCAGCGCCCATTGACTGCTGCCGCGCGCGATTTCCTCGCCGTTTTCACTTTCCACGCGGTATTCGCGCTGAAAATCAAGCCGTTTGGCTTCACGTGGCCAAGTCGTCACGCGCACCGTTTCATACATCTCGGGCGCGCGCAGAATCACGACCTTTTGGCGGACAACTACCCAAAGCAGATTCTTTTTGAGCATATCCGAGTATCCCGCGCCGAGCCGCATGGCGTGCTGACCTGCCGCATCCTGCAGCAGATCGAACAATGCGCCGGGCTTTAGGCGGCACCGCGCGTCAAAGTCCGATGCGCGCAGGTCGTATGCTTTGGTAAAATGCGCCTTATCCAAGCGTAAACCCTCCTTTTAATTCGACCGTGCGTACACCGTCTTTGATTCTTATAACCGCCGCCGTGCCTTCCTTGGAAGGTATGGTCGCCGCCGCATTCCGCGGCGCGCGGAAATCGTCATTCAGATACAGGACGCGGTTCAGATAGTCCACGCGCTCCACACCGAGGCAATCGCGCAGAATCAACACCGCCGCGTGCGACGCAAAGCCATGGTTACAGCTGGCTTGCGTATCATCGTTTTCCCAAAATGTACCGGT
>JAGCSD010000082.1 GCA_017964345.1 Clostridia bacterium | reverse complement strand
TGTTCCGCCAAAAAATCGTGGACGGCGAACAGGTGGAAATGCCGGATAACTGGTTGGCGGACGGCTGCGCGTGGGAAGTGCCGCACAATGAGGAACAATACGAAATCAATTTTTACGGCAACGTCGTGGAATACTATGACGAAGCCGGGCGGATGTGCTTTAAGACCGAAAACACCAAAAAGGTGTTGGCGGTGCCGTACGATATTCCCGTGTGCGGCGGGGACGGAGGGATCGTCAACACGCTCCGGATATGGTCGGCGCGGTCACCGGTGTATTTTGATATGTCCTTTTTCGGGCAGGGCGACTACATCCGCGCCAGCCAGGAGAGAGAAATGGCGGAAACCATTTCGCGAGTGCTCTACCCCAACGATTCGCATAATACAGGCAAAAGTCTGCGTCTGCGTCAACAGTATTTTTTTACCAGCGCCACCTTGCAGTATATGCTCGCGCGGCATAAAAAATTAGGGCGCGATCTGCACGATCTGCCCGACTACGCGGCGGTGCAGATCAACGACACGCATCCCGCCATTGCCATCGCCGAGCTGATGCGTCTGCTGGTGGACGAAGAGTCCTTTGGTTGGGATGAGGCATGGGATATCTGCCAACGTGTATTTTCTTATACCAATCATACCATTATGTGGGAAGCTTTGGAAAAATGGCCGGATTACCTGATGATTAACCTGCTTCCGCGCATATATCAGATCATATGTGAAATTGACCGCCGGGCGCGCGAAAAGGCGCGCACGATATATCCCTATGACGAAGAAACCGTCAACCGTATGGCGCCGATCGCCTACGGGCAGGTCAATATGGCGAATCTGTGCCTGTCCTGCTGTCATAAAGTGAACGGCGTATCGGGCTTGCATACGGAAATCCTGCGAAACAGCTTGTTTAAGAGCTTTCAGCCGCTGAATCCGGAACAGCTTGTCAACGTAACCAACGGCGTAACGCCGCGGCGCTGGCTGCTCCAGGCGAATCCTCTGCTTTCCCGTGTGATCACCAAAACGCTCGGAAGCGCGGCGTGGGTAAACGATCTGCCTCGGCTTGCCGCGCTGGAGAAAAAGGCGGAAGACAGCGCGTTTGTCAAAGAATTCATGGCGGTCAAGCGCGCCAATAAACAGCGACTGGCGGAATATGTGCGCCGCACGGCGGGTATCGACGTAAACCCCGATTCCCTGTTTGACATTCACGTCAAGCGTCTGCACGAATACAAGCGGCAGATGCTCAATGTGATGAAGATACTCTATCTTTATTTCGATATAAAAGAGAACCATAACAGCCATGTCCCCGCCACTTTCTTCTTCGGCGCCAAGGCGGCGCCCGGCTATGTGCGCGCCAAACAGATCATCATGCTGATCCATTCCCTTGCCGACCGCATCAACAACGATCCGGACGTCAATGAAATCCTCAAGGTCGTGTTTATTGAGAATTACTGTGTGTCTTCGGCGCAGGTGCTGATTCCCGCGGCGGATATTTCGGAGCAAATTTCCATGGCGGGCAAGGAAGCCAGCGGCACCGGCAACATGAAATTTATGATGAACGGCGCGCTCACGCTCGGCACGCTGGACGGCGCCAATGTGGAAATGCACGATATGTTGGGCGACGACAACATGATGCTGTTCGGTCTGCGCGCGCAGGAGGCGGAAAGTCTGTCGCGCCCGGGCGCGCATAAGCCGATGGACCTCTACCGGCAGAACCGGATGCTCGCCCGCGTGGTGGACGCGTTTGCCGACGGTACTTTGCGCCCGGAAGTCGCGTCGATCAAGAATTATCTGCTCGACGGCGACGGCGGCGCGTCCGATCCGTACCTCTGTATGGCGGATTTTGCGTCCTATATCGAAGCATACGAAGCGCTTGAAAGGCTGTGGCGCGATCCGCAGGCTTGGGGAAAGAAAGCTATCATCAATACAGCGCGCTCGCATTATTTTTCGAGCGATCGCAGCATCAAGGAGTATAACGAAACGATATGGAATCTGTCGCAAGTGTGATTTTCGACTCGCACAACGAGGATTTTCGTTCTCCGCAAGGCGCGATACCCTGCGGGAGTGCGGTAACACTTCGCGTTCTGGTGTCCAAAGCACTGGACGCTTACGGCGTGACGCTGCGCCTGTGGGAGGACGAGGAAGAACAGCTCTTGAATATGCTGCATGGGCGCGACTATACGGAAACGCCCTACGGCGCGTTTTTTGAAGAATACACGATCTGTGTTTCACGTGAAACACCCGGTCCGATCTGGTATGAATTTGTGGTCAACACGCCGGGAAAACCGCTGACGGTGTGTAATCCCGCCGACGGGTTAGGCGGTCGCGCGGACGTATTGGATCGCCCTGTCAGTGCACGGTCGTTTCAGCTTTCGTTTGTTCAGAACACGTTTTCCGTACCGGAATGGGCAAAAGGAGCGATCCTTTATCAGATTTTTCCCGATCGCTTTTTCCGCGCGCCGGGATACGGAGATTCCGCCGGGCGGAAAATGCACGAGAGCTGGCAGGAAGATCCGGCATGGCAGATTGATCCCGACAAGGGGTATTATCCCGCCGACGACTTTTTCGGCGGCAATTTGAAGGGCATTGAGCAAAAGCTTGATTATCTGAAAAGTCTTCATGTCGACGTGTTGTATTTGAATCCGATTTTTGCGGCGTATTCCGATCACCGCTACGATACGGCGGATTATGAGCAGATCGATTCTCTGCTGGGTACGCAGGAGGATCTGGAATCGCTTTGCGCGACCGCCGCCGCGCGCGGTATCCGCGTCTTGCTGGATGGCGTGTTTTCTCACACGGGAAGTGACAGCAAATATTTCAACCGTGAAGGCAGATTCGATACGCTCGGCGCGTATCAGTCGCCCGATTCCCCGTATTACGAATGGTATACGTTCAAGCAGTTTCCCAATGAATACGACTGCTGGTGGGGCGTGTGGTCGCTCCCGTGCGTGAAAGAAATGACGCCCTCGTACTTGGCGTATATGCTCAAAAATGAGGACGCTGTCGTTAAAAAATGGCTCCGCGCCGGCGTATCCGGCTGGCGGCTCGACGTGGCGGATGAATTGCCGGACGCGTTTTTGAAAGAACTGCGGCAGAGCGTCAAAGAAGAAAAGCCAGACGCGCTGATTCTCGGTGAAGTGTGGGAAGACGCGAGCAAAAAAATCAGTTACGGCGCGCGACGGGAGTTTTTGTACGGCGACGAACTGGATTCCGTTATGAATTACCCGCTCCGCAACGCGATCGTTTCGTTTCTGCGACAGGAAATCAGCGGGGACGATTTCTGCCGCGTCGTGCTGTCTTTGCGGGAAAACTATCCGGAGGAGAGTTTTTTCTGTCTGATGAATTTCCTTTCCACCCACGATCTGGAGCGCATTACAACGCGCCTTGCCGTTTCCGCCGAAACCATGACGCGGGAAGAACAGGCGTATCTGACGCTTACGGACGAACAGCGGCAGATCGCGCTCGGTTTACATAAGTTAGCGGTCTTGTTGGTGTTTGCGCTGCCCGGAATGCCGAGCATCTATTACGGCGACGAAGCAGGCGTAGAGGGCGCCAAGGATCCTTTTAACCGCAAGCCGTATCCGTGGGGACGCGAAAACAACGGACTGTTGGAATGGTACCGCACCGTCGCCGCCCTGCGCGACGACGTCATGAAACGCGGAAGCCTCTATTTGGATACGGCGGGCAGTTTGCTCAGCGTGCGGCGCCGATTGGACGTGCAGTGGCGGTATGTTCTGCTGAACGTCAGCGACGAAACGGCGGAAACCCT
>JAGCSD010000081.1 GCA_017964345.1 Clostridia bacterium | reverse complement strand
GAACGTGGCGCGCAGACCGCCCGACGGGAACGAAGAGGCGTCCGGCTCGCCCTGGATCAGTTCTTTTCCGGAAAACTCCATAATGACGCCGCCGTCGGGGGAGGGCGAAATAAAACTGTCGTGCTTTTCGGCGGTGATGCCGGTCAGCGGCTGGAACCAATGCGTAAAATGCGTAGCGCCTTTTGACAGCGCCCAGTTTTTCATGGCTTCCGCCACGGCGTTGGCAACGCTCAGGTCAAGGGGCGCGCCCTCGTCGATAGTCTTTTTCAGCGAGGTGTACACTTTCGCGGACAGCGTCGCTTTCATCACTCTGTCGTCAAATACCATGCTTCCGAAAAAATCCGATACCGTTTTCATATTTTTGACACTCCTTTTTCTTATTCAAAAAGATAAAGACGCCCCTCATGTCTGAAACATGAAAGACGTCTTTGCCTTTCTTTTTGATTATTTATAACGAGAAAAGCTCCTTTGAGTAGATTGCTCAAAGACGCCCTTGCCTTTTACGGAGACTATTTTACAACGCCTCGCGCGGCTTGTCAAGCGTTTTTTTACATTTTTCAAAAGATTTTTTCAAAAACTTCTTGACAAAACAGGCGCCGCGTTTTATAATGCGAACGTAAAAATGAGCAATGACGTTCATTTGCCGGCAGAGTTTTTCTGCGCAAATGAGCGTCTTTTGTTTTTTCGGAAAGGAAAAGAACAGAATGAAACGCGAAGGAGAAGTCAGAATCCCGTCCGGCTGCGCCATTGCCGCCGTGATTTCCAAGGAAGGCAAGCGCATGACCGCCGGAAAGATCATCGATGCGATGAAGCCGATGCATGACCGTTCGAACGGGCTCGGCGGCGGCTTTGCCGGGTACGGTATCTACCCGGAATATAAGGATTTTTATGCTCTGCACCTTTTCTTTGACTGCCGGGATACCCGCAAAGCGTGCGAAGCCTTTTTGAAAGAACGTTTTGAAATGATAAAGGGTGAGCTGATTCCCACGCGAAAAATACCGGAAATTACGGATGAGCCGATCATCTGGCGGTATTTTGTCGCGCCGCTGAAATCGGTGCTTGCCGATCTTCAGCTTGACGAAAAGGAATTTGTCGCGCGCACGGTGATGAAGATCAATACCGAAATGAAAGGCGCCTATGTGTTTTCCAGCGGCAAGAATATGGGGACGTTCAAAGCGGTGGGCTTTCCGGAGGACGTCGGACGTTTTTACCGGTTGGATGAATACGAGGGATATTCCTGGACGGCGCACGGCAGATACCCGACCAACACGCCCGGCTGGTGGGGTGGAGCGCATCCGTTCACTTTGCTGGACTACTCGGTGGTGCATAACGGCGAGATCTCGTCCTATGACGCCAATCGCCGATTCATTGAAATGTTCGGCTATAAATGCACGCTGCAAACCGATACGGAGGTCATTACGTATATTCTGGATTATCTGATCCGCGTGCAGGGACTGACGCTGGATGAGGCGGCAAGCGTGATCGCCGCGCCGTTTTGGAGTACCGTTGAAAACAAAACGGACAAGGACGAACGGGATAAACTGCGTTTCCTGCGCACGGTCTTTCCGAGCTTTTTGATCACGGGACCTTTTTCGATCGTTCTCGGATTCGACGGCGGGCTGATGGCGTTGAACGACCGATTGAAACTGCGTTCGATGGTTGTCGGAGAAAAAAACGATACCGTATTCATTGCCAGTGAAGAGGCGGCGATCCGCGCCATGGAACCGGACGCCGAGCATATTTGGGCGCCGTCGGGCGGCGAACCGGTTGTTGTTAAGGTCAAAGAGGGGGCGTATTGATATGGGTGTTGAGTTTATCTATCCCGAATTTGAAGTTATCAGAAATGAAAACCGTTGTATCGCTTGCCGTGTTTGTGAACGCCAGTGCGCAAACGAAGTGCACGCGTTTGACACGGAACACGGCGTCATGGTCTGTGACGAATCAAAATGCGTCAACTGCCAGCGGTGTGTTTCGTTCTGCCCGACGCGGGCGCTCAAGATCGTCAAAAGCGATTGTCGCTTTCGCGAAAACGCTTCCTGGCAGGACGATACGATCAAGGAGATTTACAAACAGGCAAACAGCGGGGGCGTATTGCTCTCGTCTATGGGAAATCCCAAGCCCCTTCCCGTTTATTGGGACAAGATCCTGATCAATGCTTCGCAGGTCACCAACCCGCCGATCGACCCTCTGCGCGAGCCGATGGAAACCAAAGTGTTTTTGGGCAAAAAACCCGCGTCGGTCAGCCGTGACGAACACGGAAAACTGAAATGCGACCTGCCGCCGCAGATCGAGCTTTCCATGCCGGTGATGTTCTCCGCCATGAGCTACGGCTCCATCAGCTACAACGCGCACGCCTCGCTCGCACGGGCGGCAACGGAGCTCGGTATTCTGTATAATACCGGAGAAGGCGGTCTGCACGAGGATTTTTACGCATACGGCGACAACACGATCGTGCAGGTTGCCTCGGGGCGCTTCGGCGTGCATGAGGATTATCTCAGCGCCGGCGCCGCCATTGAGATCAAGATGGGACAGGGCGCTAAGCCCGGCATCGGCGGACATCTGCCCGGCGCGAAGATCGTAGGCGACGTATCGCGCACACGTATGATCCCCGAAGGCTCCGACGCGATCTCGCCGGCGCCGCACCATGATATTTATTCCATTGAGGATCTGCGCCAGCTTGTGTATTCGCTCAAAGAGGCGACACAGTATAAAAAACCCGTGATCGTCAAGGTCGCCGCGGTGCATAATATTGCCGCCATTGCCAGCGGCATTGCGCGCAGCGGTGCCGATATCATTGCCATTGACGGCTTTCGAGGCGGTACCGGCGCCGCGCCGACGAGAATACGCGATAATGTGGGTATTCCGATCGAACTCGCGCTTGCGTCGGTCGATCAGCGTTTGCGCGACGAGGGTATACGCGGCAATGTGTCACTGGTCGCCGGCGGTTCGATCCGCAGCGCGGCGGACGTCGTCAAAGCGATCGCGCTCGGCGCGGACGCTTGTTATATCGCTACGGCGGCGCTGTTGGCAATGGGATGTCATCTCTGCCGCACCTGTCAGAGCGGAAAGTGCAACTGGGGTATCGCCACACAGCGCCCGGATCTCGTCAAGCGCTTAGATCCCGATATCGGCAGCGCACGGCTTGTCAATTTAATGACCGCGTGGCGTCATGAGATCAAAGAGATTATGGGCGGCATGGGGATCAACTCGATCGAAGCGTTGCGCGGCAACCGCCTGATGCTGCGCGGCGTCGGGCTCAGCGAAAGAGAACTGTCGATACTCGGCATTGCCCATGCGGGGGAATGATACGGTGTTGAAATTTTCACCGAAAATTCGCAGAAAAAAGTTCGGAGGTGTTGTATAATATGATTATCGACGCGGAGCGTTTGGGAAATAGAGAGATCAATGAGATCCTGCGAGGGCGGGAAAAAAGATATACTCTGCGCGGCTGTACCGGTCAGCGGTTCATTGCCGCGGGGATGTCGGATAAAGAGATCACGATAGAAGGCATACCGGGGAACGCGCTCGGCGCGTATCTCAACGGCGCGCGCATCACGGTCAAGGGCAACGCGCAGGACGCCGTGGGCGATACGATGAACGACGGGGAAATCGTGATTCACGGCAGCATCGGGGATGCCGCCGGGTACGCTATGCGCGGAGGCGCTGTTTTCGTACGGGATTCCGCGGGCTACCGTGCCGGTATTCACATGAAGGCGTATAACGACAAGATCCCCGTCATGGTCATTGGTGGCTACGCCGGCAGCTTTTTGGGAGAATACCAGGCGGGCGGCGTGATCGTGGTGCTTGGTCTTCATGCCGGCACAAAACGCATCGTTGGGAACTTCCCCTGCACGGGTATGCACGGGGGCAAAATGATCCTGCGTTCGGATTGCGAGGAGGTTCGTTTTCCCGAACAGGTCCATGCGCGTTCCGCCTCGGAAGAAGACCGGGAAGAGATCCGGCGCTTTGTGTCCGCGTACTGCGCGCGGTTCGGGGAACAGGAAGAGGATATCATGGACGCGCCGTTCACCGTTGTGACGCCGAACAGTAAAAACCCCTATAAACAACTTTATGTGGCAAATTGAAAGAAAGCGGGAGAGAGTATCATGCGCTATTCCAAGAAAGAAGTTTTACAGTATGTGGCGGAGGAAGATGTCAAGTTCATCCGCCTTGCCTTTTGTGACGTCTTCGGCAAGCAGCAAAACATTTCGATCATGCCGGACGAAGTGCCGCGCGCATTTGAACACGGCATCGCGTTTGACGCCTCGGCGATCGTCGGTTTCGGGGACGAAACGCATTCTGATCTGTTTCTTCACCCCGATCCGGAAACGCTGACCTGGCTGCCGTGGCGGCCGGAACAGGGGAAGGTGGTGCGGATGTTCTGCGAGATACGCCATCCCGACGGCAGACTGTTTGCCTGTGATACCCGCCATTTGCTCAAAAGCGCCGTTGAAGACGCGCGAAAAGCGGGGTATACGTTCTATTTCGGTTCGGAACAGGAGTTCTATTTGTTTGAACTGGATGAGAAAAACCAGCCGACGCGTATTCCATACGATCAGGCGGGATATATGGATATCGCGCCGGAGGACAAGGGCGAAAACGTGCGCCGCGAAATATGTCTGACGCTCGAGCAGATGGGCATTTGTCCGGAAAGCTCGCATCATGAAGAGGGACCGGGGCAGAACGAGATAGACTTTCGGTATACGACCGCGCTTGCCGCCGCCGACAATGTAATGACGTTTCAGACGGTTGTCAAAACCGTGGCGCGCCGCAACGGGCTTTTTGCCGATTTCTCACCGAAACCGCTTGAGAACGCGCCGGGAAACGGTTTCCATATCAATGTTTCCGTCCGTGCGGAGGACGCAAGCGAGCCGCTTTCGTCCATGATCGCCGGTATTTTGGAAAAATCGTCTTCCATGACCGCCTTTTTGAATCCGACGGAGGAGTCGTATCAGAGGCTTGGACGAAAAAAGGCGCCCCGATATGTTTCGTGGTCGGCGGAGAATCGCTCCCAGCTTGTCCGGATCCCTGCCGCCGCCAAGGAATATCGCCGTGCCGAACTGCGTTCGCCCGATCCGAGCGCTAATCCGTATATCGCTTTTGCGCTGATGATACGGGCAGGACTGTACGGTATTGAAAGCGGTATGGCGTTGCCGCGTCCGGTGGACCGGAACCTCTACAAGGCGGACGCGGATACGCTTGCCTCGCTTGCCCGACTGCCGGAGAGCTTAAAAGAGGCGAAAGCCGCGGCGGAGGCGGACGCCTTTATCCGTGAACATATTCCCGCCGAAATTCGGGAGCTGTACTGCAAATAATCATTCTGTAAACAAAAGAGAAAGGGGAGGGGTGATTTCTTGAGCCTGAAAGAGCAAGTATACAGCGTTCTGATTGTTTCCGCGTCGGAAAAGATCAATCAGGCTTTATCGGAACTGTTCACCTGTCCTCTTTACGCGCCTGTACAGTTTGTCCCGCATATCAGCGCCGCCAAACGCGCGCTGGCTGAACGCGAATTCGACTTTGTGATCGTCAACGCGCCGGCGGCGGACGATATGGGCATCCGTTTTGCCGTCGACACCGTGGACGCTTCCCCGAGCGTGGTGCTTTTTTTGATAAAAGCGGAACAGTACGGCGATGCGTACGACCTGCTTGCCCAACACGGCGTATTCCTTTTACAGAAACCGATCGCCAAATCGATGCTGTCAGCGGCGGCGGAATGGCTGATCAGCGCGCGGGAGCGCATTCGCAAAACCGAAAAGAAAACGCTTTCCATTGAAGAAAAAATGAATGAGATCCGTCTGGTCAACCGCGCCAAATGGCTGCTTATCAGCGAATTGAATATGACGGAGGCGGAAGCGCACCGTCTGATCGAAAAACAGGCAATGGATCACTGTATCTCCAAACGCCGCGCGGCGGAAGAGATCATTCGCCTGTACGGTTGAAAAGCGAATACGATCGATAGTGAAAAGAAACTTCGCCGAAAACACGCGGCGAAGTTTCTTTTATACATAACGCGGATCTTTTCATCATAAAATCATCCCTGAAAGGGGAGAGAAAACATGAGAAAAGGTATATGCCGGATCGCCTTGTGCTTATTGGCGCTTCTGTTTGTCGGGTGTGCGGGGCAGAAAAACGAGGGCGAAACAGGGTTTGTCGCTTTTACCGTGCTGGACGGTCTGAACGGTACGCCGATCGAAGGAGTGAAAATCGTTTTGCCGGAAAGCGGGCAGACACTGGTTACGGACGGAAACGGTAAAACGGAACAGACGTCCATGCCGGTCATCCGGGATACACGCGCGCCGCTTGCGCAGGAGTACGGCACGTTCACGGTACTGGGTTATTGCGAAGGGTATCACGAATACGCGTTGTTCTACGCGCAAATCCGTCCCGGACAGGAACGCAGCATGAAGCTGTTTCTGTTCCCGGTAGATTCGCCTATGTCTAACGGCGCGCCGCTTGCCGTGGTGGAAAGCCCCGAAAAAGACTGGGTGCAAAAGATCGCGGATCCTTATCGAAAATATCTATTCGTTTATGCACATAAAAATACAGAAAGTTTACAATTCAAAACGCAAAAAACGCTTGACAAACCAATTCTCTGCAAGATGTAATTCAAAAAATATGAGTTATCCACACCTGTGGAAAAGCGGACGTTTCATAGTGGAAAAGATGCAGATGAACGTCACTTTGGGAATGTTCGTTGTGGATAACTCGGGGGCACCAAGGGGGAGTTATCCACCGTTTTCGAAAAAACCCCCAAAAAACGCGGTTTTCACTGTGGAAAAGGCTCGGTGGAAAATTTGTTAAATTCGTGTTACATTTCACACGCTTTTGCAGTATGAATTTTTTCGGCAACAAATTGGGTACTGTATATTTTATGCATAGATCATGCATGGGATGTAGGAGCGAGTCGCGTATGTCAAAACGCATAGGAGCGTTGCTTTGCGCTCTTTTATTTCTCGGCGTTCTGCTTTTTTTACCGCTTGCCGAGAGCCGGACGGACGCTGAGGTCTCGGCATATCCGTCCATGGGATTTACGGTTGTGCTGGACGCCGGGCACGGCGG
>JAGCSD010000080.1 GCA_017964345.1 Clostridia bacterium | reverse complement strand
TTTGTCCTCGTCCGTCCAAAAGACCGACAACGTAAAGGGGTGCGCGTTTTCCGTCTGAAAAATCAAAGTGTTATCTTCAAACGTGAACTGCGCCTGCAGATGCTCCGGCACCACACCCGTTTCTACGATCCACATTTCCTGATGTGTCCATTCGTCGCGAAGCAGAATCCACGGGCTAATATCCTCATCGGCAATATAGCAGTTTGAATCTTTTTCAATCGGATAGCCGTTGGGATCATAACGATAATCCAGTTCGAAGCGAAGCGTGGACTCCGCGGCGTAATCGATAGCGGGTCCGGCGGGAATCGGCAAAAGCTCCTCAGCATCCCGCGCAAACAATACGCGTCCGAAGCCGTAACGGTACTGCAGTGCAAATTGCCCGGTACCAAGCCAGCTTGAGCCGTAATCGGAAAAGCGGATCGTCAAATACAGATACGGCTGTTCGGGGTTCATCGTAACCGTCAGCGTATGCGCTTCCGCGTCGTACGTCACGCCGCATCCGGCAAGGCGCGCCAAATCGCCCGGATTATCAAAACGATACTCCTCGTCCATGAACCGGACACCAATCAGCTCTTCACCCTCCGCCGGATTGATCTCCGTAAAAAGAATCGTTTCATTTGCCGCGTCAAAGATCATTTTCGTCATGCCGCCCATGTACGCCGCATCTTTGTATCCACTCACGGAGAAACTTCCGCGACCGTTCGAATCATATTGGATCAATACTTCACCTTCGTCCGGCTGAATCTGATTAAACACCAGTTCTGACTCATTCAAATACACTTCCAGTTCGAACGGTTCCCCCGTTTCAGGCAAAAAGGAAAGTTCATTATTCTCAAACGTATATTGCGCGCGATATGCTTCTTCCACAACGCCTGCACGGACGATATACGCCTCGTGCCACACGTTTCTATCCTCATGGTCGCGCCATCTGCAAACAATAAACACGGACATATCCTGCACGCGCTCTTCCTCCGACAGCTCGCGCCAGATGCTGCGCGTCGTGTCAATCGTAAGGCTTACCGGTTGAAGCTCGCCCTCCGGTGCAAACAGGAAGCGATCCCAACTGCGCACGTCAAACGGATCGGTTTCGCCGATCTGCGCGACAATCGCTACGCGGTTGTCATCGTAGTTCACGCGCGCGTCAAAGTCATTTAGATCACCCCCCGGTCCGGGATCACCGCCGGAAAACCAAAAGACCAAATCCATATACGGCTCTTCCGGATCAAACGTAACCGTCAGCGTGCCCGCTTCGGCGTCATAGACCGCGCCGTTCTCGGCAAGCCGCGCCATATCCGCTTCGTTATCAAGAAAAAAGTATTCGTATTGGAAGCGGAAGCCGATCAGACTTTCGCCCTCCTGCGGTGTAATATTCGTAAAAACAGTCGCTCGGTCCGTCAGATCAAAGATCATCTTGGTATTTCCGAACGCGTGTACCCGGTGCTTGGCGGCGCCTTCGGTCACGCCGCCAAAGCCCTCGATATAATACTCTAATAATACTTCGCCTTCCTCCGGGGACATGGTGGCGAACGCATACTCTTCTTCCGTCAGGCAGATTTCCATGTAAAAGGGCGCCGTGGATGCGGGCGTGAAGGACAGCGTGTTGTTCTCAAACGTGAATCGCTCATCCGTCGCTTCGCCCGCGCGCACGATGCAATCCATCATCCAAATGTCATCGTTTGCACCTTTATAATAGTAAAACACGGAAACGGACAGATCGTGAATCTGCTCTTCCTCTTCCAGTTCGCCCCAAGCATTGCGCGCCGTGTCGATCGAAAAGCAAAGCGGATGCGGTTGGTCGTCATAGGTAAAGAAAAACCTCTCACCGCCGTAAACCGTAAACGGCTCCGCTCCGTCTATCAAGACCGTGATCAACGCGCGGGAATGGTCGTAATCCAGGCGGGCGTCAAACTCACGCAGTTCGCCGTCGTCGTCACCGCCGCCGTTTTCCTGCTTAACGAACGCCGATTCCGCGGCAACATAGGTAAAATCAAGAAGTTTATGCTCCGATTCCAATACAAAGGGGACTAACCCTTCGCCGTCAAAGACGTACAGCGGCACATCGCCGTATACCGCGGCATTGTCAACCAGCTCAAAGATCTGCCCGTCGTCAGCCGTAAACGTGCCGCCCAGCGTCAGCGAACCGCCCCACAGAATATTCAGCCCGTTCGGATCGCCGCCTTCAGGCGCCTGAATAAAAATATTACCGGAAACAGCGGCATTCTCGACGCTGAAAATTGTTTGAACCGTCAAATTGCCATCCACGGTAAGGTTTTCTTGATACATCCAATCGCCGGAAACCGTCAAGTTTCCGTGAACGGTCAGGTTCGAATACGGGAACTGATGATCCTGCGCCAAATCGCCGTTATACGTTGCCAAAGGAATAAACGCATTTTCGACTTCGTTCTCAAAGAAGGTTGCCCATTCTTCGAAAACCGTCGGATCACCGGTAAACGCGGGTGTACCGTACGGCGGCGTCAGGACCAGATTGCCGTCGGTCAGCGACGCCGTGCCGAGCAGTCCTGCCATGGCATATCCTCCGCCCTCGCCAAGCGTCACCATCGTATTATTTACAAGAAAAACCACGTCCGACACATCCTCGGTCAGGGTGTATTCACTTCCTTCATCACCGCAAACCGCTATCATCTTCGTATACTCGGTACGCTCGGTTGTGACGTACGGTTCCTCTTCCTCGCTGACCTGGTTCATATACAACACCGAAACCCCTGACTGAACAATCGGTCCCGCCTGTACCACGGAAGTGCATACGCCCAGTGCCATGCACAGCGACAGCATGATCGCCAAAACTTTTGTTTTCATATTCCTCTCCTCCGTAATAACGAGTAACTAATCCCTATTTAGAATTTTATCACAGTCCGAGCGGAATGTAAAGAATCTTTTATGCCAATTACACACAAAAAACGCACCAACTTTCGGTTCGTGCGTTCACATAAGAAATCAGTTTTCGGTCTTTCATCGTTACAACGCCCGCAAAATAGCGTTCAGGAGTTCGTCATATGTTTCCAGCGCCGGCAATTCGGGGTGGTCGCTCTTGATTTGTTCGGTACTGCGAAACAAAAAGCCCGCCTTGCTCGCCTGGATCATACCGAGGTCATTATAGCTGTCTCCCGCGGCGATCGTGTCAAACCCGACGGATTGCAGGGCTTTGACCGTCGCAAGTTTAGACTTCTCCGTGCGCATCGTAAAGCCCGAGATACTGCCGTCCGGCTCAACGTTCAGTGTATTGCAGAAGATCGTGGGTAACCCGAGTTTTTTCATTAAGGGCGCGGCGAACTGCGTAAAGGTATCGCTGAGAATAATGACCTGTGTCTGTTCGCGCAGGGCGTCAAGAAACGCCTTCGCACCGTCCATCGGTTCAATTTTGGCGATCGTTTCCTGAATTTCTTTCAAGCCGAGCTTATGCTCTTTCAAAATGCCGAGCCGCCAACGCATCAATTTATCATAGTCCGGTTCATCCCTCGTGGTACGCTTCAACTCCGGAATGCCGCTCGCCTCGGCAAACGCAATCCATATTTCCGGTACCAACACACCTTCTAAGTCCAGACAAACAATATTCATGAGATTTCTTCCTTTCATCCCGTTTACTATATCACAGATGCCGCAAAAAGTCAATTTGCGTCTATGCGCCACAGCGCACAGGCGTTTTCGGAAAGGATCTGTCGTTTTTCATCCTCCGCAAGCGGAAGCGCCGTCAAAAACTCCAATTCCTTTTGCGCGTCCCACATCGGATAATCCGTACCGAACATCACGCGATCCGCTCCATATGCCCGTATGATCCTATATGCATCTGATTGTGTCAGCCACGCAAAGCTCGAACAGGTATCCACAAAAAGGTTGGGCGTGCCCGCGAGCAGGTCCACAGCTTCCTTCCATACCGACCAGCCGCCCAAATGCGCGCCGCAGACGCGCAAACGCGGGAAACGCTTCATGACGTCCAGCAGTTGGCGCGGATGCGAATAGGCGAACCGCCTGTCCCCCATATGCATAAGGATCGGAAGATCGGCTTCCGAGCAAAGCGCGTAAATGTCGTCGCACGCGGGATCGTCAATGGCAAACTGCTGAATATCCGGGTGGAGTTTCACGCCGTGAAGGTTCAGCGCCAAAACCTGTTCCACATCGCGGCGGAAATCGTCGCTTGCCGGGTGCAGAGTACCAAGTCCCGTCATCGTGCCGTTTGACGCGGCGACCGAATCGGCAATAAAGTGATTGATCGAGGCGACCTGCGCGGGGCTCGTTGCAACCGACTGCACGACAAAATGATCCACACCCGCCGCGTTTCCGCGTGCGTGCAGAGTGGACACCTTACCGTCAAAGAGCGAATGCAGATGATAAAACTCGTCCGTGCCGTGTACGGCGCGTTCGGCGATCTTATCGGGGTAAATATGACAGTGTGCGTCGATCACGCGATAGCTTTCCTCGATCATTACGCCGTCACCACGCTGTTGGCTTTCTGCAAACCGAGTTTTTCGATCGCGTCTTCCCGCATTTTGTATTTCAATATCTTGCCCGCGGCGTTCATCGGGAATTCCGTGACAAATTCCACATAGCGCGGCACCTTATGACGCGCCATATTGGCGGCAATATACGCTTTCATGTCGTCGGCGGTCATGGAAGCGCCCTCCTTTAAGATGACGCACGCCATGATCTCTTCGCCGTACTGTTCATCCGGCACGCCGATGACCTGTACGTCGCTGACCAGCGGATGCGTATAAATAAACTCCTCAATTTCTTTGGGATAGATGTTTTCGCCCCCGCGAATGATCATGTCTTTCAAGCGCCCTGTAATACGGTAATTCCCCTCCTTGGTACGGCACGCCAAATCGCCTGTGTGAAGCCAACCGTCTTTATCGATCGCCGCGGCGGTCGCTTTGGGCATTTTGTAATACCCTTTCATCAAATTGTATCCGCGCGCCAGGAATTCGCCGGGCACTTCGTCCGGGCAGTCCTCGCCTGTTTCCGGATCGACAATGCGGCATTCGATTTCCGGCATAGCGCGTCCCACCGTGCCCACGCGCACTTCAATGGGATCATCGGTCGAACTCATCGTACAGCCGGGCGACGCCTCGGTCTGCCCGTATACGATCGTGATTTCGCTCATGTGCATTTTCTCGACCACATCGCGCATCGCGGAGATCGGGCAGGGACTTCCCGCCATAATGCCCGTGCGCATATAGGAAAAATCGGTTTTGGCAAAATCCGGGTGTTCCAGCATAGCAATGAACATCGTCGGCACGCCGTGAAACGCCGTGATATGCTCGTTATGAATACACGCCAGCGCCGGCTTGGGCGAAAAATACGGCAGCGGAAGCAATGTGCCGCCATGCGTCATCGTGGATGTCATGGCAAGCACCATACCGAAGCAATGGAACATCGGAACCTGAATCATCATGCGGTCCGCGGTGGAAAGATCCATACGGTCGCCGATGCACTTGCCGTTGTTGACAATATTGTAATGCGTCAGCATGACGCCTGTGGGAAATCCCGTCGTACCGGAGGTATACTGCATATTGCAGACGTCGTCCTTATCGACCGCCGCCGCCATACGCAAAACTTCCTCTTTGGGCACGCGCGGCGCGCGCTGAAGCGCTTCCTCCCATGTCAGACAGCCTTTCTGCTTAAAGCCCACCGTAATGACGTTTCGCAAAAAC
>JAGCSD010000079.1 GCA_017964345.1 Clostridia bacterium | reverse complement strand
GTCATCACCAAATACACCGGCGCGCGCGGTAAAAGCGAATCAAACGACGCATCCGCCGAATATATGGGGCAAATCCGTCGAATGCTCGATGACGCCGGCGTGATCTGGCAGATCGGCGAGCTGGGAAAAGTGGATATCGGCGGCGGCGGCACGGTCGCCTTGTATATCGCGGGCTTGGGCATCGACACCGTGGACCTCGGCGTGCCGGTTCTGTCCATGCACGCGCCGTTTGAAACCGTGGCGAAGCTCGACGTCTTTATGGCGTACCGTGCCCTCAAAGCGTTTTATGAGCTGAAAGACTGACGCGCGCAGTCCGAGACTTATCATCCCAAACATGAAAAAAGCGCATCTGTCCTTCATACGAAGGGTCTCTTGCGCTCTTTTTCCTGCTTCACTGCGAATAGACGAACGAACCCGCCGGAAAAGCGGGTTCGTTCTTTACAGTTCTATTTTGATAAAAACGCGTCGATCGCTTTGGCGGCGGTCTTGCCCGCGCCCATCGCGGAAATGACCGTTGCCGCGCCGGTCACGGCGTCGCCGCCGGCGTACACGCCGGTGCGGGAGGTCAAGCCGTCCTCGGTCACGATGATGCCGCCGTGATCGTTGACGGCAAGTCCCTCGGTCGTGTTTTTGATCAGCGGGTTCGGACTGGTGCCGATCGCCATGATGACCGTATCGACCGGCAGGTCAAACTCACTGTTTTCGATCGGTACGGGACGGCGCCGTCCGCGCGCGTCGGGTTCGCCGAGCTCCATTTTGATACAGCGAAGCGCGGTCACCCATCCGTTTTTCTCGTCGCGCGGGTTTTCGGGATCCTGATAACCGATCACTTCCACGGGATTGGTCAGCAGGCGGAATTCGATGCCTTCCTCCTGCGCGTGCTCGACTTCCTCGCGCCGCGCGGGTAACTCCTGCATAGAACGGCGATAAACGATATACACTGTTTCCGCGCCGAGCCGAAGCGCGGTGCGCGCCGCGTCCATGGCGACGTTGCCGCCGCCGATAACCGCCACGCGCCCGCCTTTTTGGATCGGCGTTTGCGGGTGATCGAGGTAGGCTTTCATTAAATTGCTGCGCGTTAAAAACTCGTTGGCGGAATACACGCCCTTGAGCGATTCGCCCGGAATGTTCATAAAATTGGGCAGTCCCGCGCCGGAACCGATAAATACCGCTTCAAAGCCCATGGAAAACAGTTCGTCCACCGTCAGCGTTTTGCCGATCACCACATTGGTTTCGAATTTCACGCCGAGCGCGCGCAGCGTATCCACTTCCTTGGCGACGATCTTTTTGGGCAAGCGGAATTCGGGAATGCCGTACACGAGTACGCCGCCGGCGGTGTGCAGCGCCTCAAACACGGTGACTTCATACCCTTTTTTGGCTAAATCGCCCGCGCAGGTCAGCCCGGAGGGACCGCTTCCGACGACCGCTACGCGGTGAGAATTGGAAACAGGTCTTTCGACCGCCGCGTTTGCCTGTTCGTTATGACGGTCGGCAACGAACCGCTCCAGTCTGCCGATGCCGACAGGCTCAAACCGGATGCCGAGCGTACATTTGCTTTCACATTGCGTTTCCTGCGGGCAGACGCGTCCGCAAACGGCGGGCAGGCTCGACGCGAGCGTAACGGTCTGATACGCGCCCTCAAAATCGCGCTCCTTGACGCGCGATATAAATTCGGGGATCGGAATATTGACCGGGCACCCCTCTACACAAGGGCGGTGTTTGCAGTTCAGGCAACGCAGCGCTTCTGCGTCGGCGAGTTCCTTCGTATAACCGAGCGCCACCTCGTCAAAGTTATGCGCGCGCACGTTCGGCGCCTGTGTGGGCATTTCATGTTTTTTCGGATCGATCGCCATGCTTATCGCACCTCTTTTTTGAATAGGTTGCACGCTTCCTCGTGTGCGGCGCGCTCAAAGGGAACGTACATTCTGCCGCGGGAGATCGCCTCGTCGAAATCGATGGCGTAACCGTCGAAATCGGGACCGTCCACGCAGGCGAATCTGGTGACGCGCTTGCCGTTCTCTGTCAGCGACACGCGGCATCCGCCGCACATCCCCGTGCCGTCGATCATGATCGGGTTCATCGAAACCGTGACCGGCACGTGAAAGTCTTTGGCGCAAAGGGTGACGAATTTCATCATGATCAGCGGACCGATGGTGATGATCTTATCAAACCGTTTGCCCGCCTCGAGCATTTCTTTTAAGGGAACGGTCACATTGCCGTGCCTGCCGCAGGAGCCGTCGTCCGTCATGATGATCAATTCATCCGAACAGGCGGCAAATTCGTCCTCCAAAATCACTAAGTCCTTATTGCGGAAGCCGATGATGCTCGTCACGCGCGCGCCTAAACGGTGGAACTCCTGCGCCACGGGCATGGCGATAGCGCATCCCACGCCGCCGCCGACGATGCACACATCTTTTATGCCGTCCGTTTCCGTCGGACAGCCAAGCGGTCCCACAAAGTCGGTGATCGCATCGCCTGCCTGTTTGCGGTTCAGCTTTTCCGTCGTCGCGCCGACAACCTGAAAGATGATCTTGACCGTACCCGCTTCCGGGTTCGTGCCGGCAACCGTCAGGGGGATCCGTTCGCCTTCCTCGTCTACTCTGAGAATGATAAACTGCCCCGGCTTCGCTTTTTCCGCCACGCGCGGCGAGAGGATCTCCATCTGCGTCACGGTGGGATTCAAGCTATTTTTATC
>JAGCSD010000078.1 GCA_017964345.1 Clostridia bacterium | reverse complement strand
CATGGGACACGCCGTATATTCCAAATCAGATCCGCGCGCCGATATTTTGCAAAAGTGCGCCGAGAATCTGGCAAAAGAAAAGGGATACGAAGAAGATTTGGCGTTATATGAAACGGTGGCGCGGCTCGCTCCGCAGGTGATCGCCGACAGACGGAAGATCTATAAAGGAGTCAGCGCCAATGTGGATTTTTACTCCGGTCTTGTCTATCGTATGCTCGGACTGCCGCAGGAACTTTTTACCCCGCTTTTCGCCGTGGCGCGCATTGCCGGCTGGAGCGCGCATCGAATCGAAGAAATTCAGAATGCCGGGAAAATCATTCGCCCGGCATATCTCTGCGTTTGTCCCGAAAAAACGTATGTGCCGATGAACGAGCGGCAATGAGCCAACTCGCCTGCGTAAAAGAGCGACCTGCTTTGAAACAGCAGGTCGCTCTTTATTTTAACTGAAATGGTTTTACTTCATGGCCTCTTCGCAGGCAACGGCGACCGCCACGGACATACCGACCATGGGGTTGTTACCGGCGCCGATCAATCCCATCATTTCCACGTGCGCGGGTACGGAGGAGGAACCGGCGAACTGCGCGTCGGAGTGCATACGTCCCATCGTATCGGTCATACCGTAGGACGCGGGACCTGCCGCCACGTTATCCGGATGAAGCGTTCTGCCCGTACCGCCGCCGGAAGCAACGGAGAAATACTTCACGCCGTTCTCGTTTGCCCATTTCTTATACGTACCTGCCACGGGATGCTGGAAGCGCGTCGGGTTGGTGGAGTTACCGGTGATCGAAACGCCCACGCCTTCGTGGATCATAATGGCAACGCCTTCGGAAACGTCGTCCGCGCCGTAGCATTTGACCTTGGCGCGGTCACCGCTTGAGAATGCCTTTTCGGAAACAACGTTCAGCTTACCGGTGTGATAATCATACTTGGTTTCCACAAACGTGAATCCGTTGATACGGCTGATAATATACGCCGCATCCTTACCTAAACCGTTCAGGATCACGCGCAGGGGGTTTTTACGTACCTTGTTGGCGTTCAGAGCGATCTTGATTGCGCCTTCCGCCGCGGCAAAGCTCTCATGCCCCGCCAAGAAACAGAAGCACTGCGTGTCCTCGCTAAGCAGCATAGACGCCAGATTGCCGTGTCCCAAACCGACCTTGCGCTGATCGGCAACCGAACCGGGAATGCAGAATGCCTGCAAGCCGACGCCGATCTCTTTTGCCGCGTCCGCCGCAGTCTTGCATCCTTTTTTCAGTGCCAGCGCCGCGCCGAGCGTGTACGCCCAGCAAGCGTTTTCGAATGCGATCGGCTGCGTATCGCGCACGATCGCCTCGGCGTCCACACCTTTGGAGAGGGCAAACGCCTTAGCTTCGTCCAGATTGGCAAAGCCATATTCTTTCAAAACGGCATCGATCTGATTGATCCGTCTTTCATAACTTTCAAAAGTAGCCATTTGTCGTGTCCTCCTTATTTCTTTCTCGGATCGATCACGGTTTTCGCTTCCGCAAAACGACCGTAGGTTCCGATATTCTTCTCAAACGCTTCCTTGGGATCCACGCCTTTTTTAATGGCTTCCATCATTTTGCCGAGGTGAACGAAGCGATAGCCGATAACTTCCCCGTTTTCGTCAAGACCTTCTTCCAACACATAGCCTTCCGCCATCTCGAGATAACGCACCCCCTTGGCGACGGTGGAATACATCGTTCCGACCTGCGAACGCAAGCCCTTTCCCAAATCTTCCATGCCGGCGCCGATGGGAAGACCTCCCTCGGAGAAAGCCGTCTGCGTACGTCCGTAGGCGATTTGCAGGAATAACTCACGCATAGCGACGTTGATCGCGTCGCAGACCAAATCAGTATTCATGGCTTCCAGGACCGTTTTACCCGGCAGGATCTCCGCCGCCATAGCCGCCGAATGCGTCATGCCCGAGCAGCCGATCGTTTCCACCAGTGCTTCTTGAATGATGCCGTCCTTGACGTTCAAGGTCAGCTTACAGGTACCCTGCTGAGGCGCGCACCAGCCGATGCCGTGCGTCAAGCCGGAAATGTCTTTGATCTCCTTGGAATGAACCCACTTGCCTTCTTCGGGAATCGGAGCCGGCTCGTGCTTGGCACCCTTCGCAACACACGTCATTTCTTCTACTTCGTTTGAGTATTGCATAAGATTATTTTCCTCCTAATTTGTTTTCGTTGTTATTTTAACACCTTTTTGAAAAAAAATCAACCGAATTATTGTTCTGAAAACGAAAGAGCGCGCGTAAAATATCTCAGTTCAACCGCAATCGGATTTTCGCTCCGTCAACCCGAAAGCGTTCCGCGCGCAAACACTTTTTTTCTTTTGAAAAAAACGCACTTTCTTCTTGCCTTTTTTCGTTTTCTATTGTATAATAGTTAGCGAATATTAAACTGGTGGATTTTTTTGGATTTTCTTTAACAGACAAGAAACAAGGAGGCACGTATGACGAAAAATATGAAACTGTTAACGTGGATCGACGAAATGGCGAGGATGACCAAGCCGGACAAAATCGTTTGGATCGACGGAAGCAACGAACAGCTGGAAGAACTGCGCAAAGAAGCCGTATCTACCGGCGAACTCTTAAAACTGAACGAGGAAAAACTACCCGGATGCTATCTTCACCGCTCTGCACTCAACGATGTAGCGCGTGTGGAACAGCGTACGTTTATTTGCACCGCTGCCCGCGAAGGAGCAGGTCCCACTAACAACTGGATGGCGCCCGCTGACGCCTATTCCAAACTCGGCGGATTGTTTGACGGCGCCATGAAAGGTCGTACCATGTACGTGGTTCCTTATTCCATGGGACCGATCGGCTCCCCGTTCTCCAAGGTTGGTATTGAATTGACCGATTCCATCTATGTGGTGGTTTCCATGGCGATTATGACACGCATGGGCAAAGCCGTACTGGATCAGCTCGGTGACGGCGACTTTGTCAAGGGGCTTCATTCGAAAGCACAGCTTTCCGAAGAAAACCGCTATATCTGCCACTTCCCCGAAGATAATACTATTTGGTCAATCAATTCCGGCTATGGCGGAAACGTGCTGTTGGGCAAAAAATGTTTTGCTCTGCGCATCGCCTCTTATCTGGCGCGCAACGAGGGCTGGATGGCGGAACATATGCTCAGTTTGGGCATTGAAAATCCGCAGGGCGAAACACGTTATATCTGCGCGGCATTCCCCTCCGCCTGCGGCAAAACAAACCTTGCCATGCTGATTCCACCGGAATACTACCGTAAAAAAGGCTATAAAGTTTGGTGCGTCGGCGACGATATTGCCTGGCTCCGTCCAGGTCCCGACGGCCGTCTGTGGGCAATCAACCCCGAAACCGGATTTTTCGGCGTGGCACCGGGTACCAACTCGCATTCCAACCATACCGCACTGGAGAGCACACGAAAAAATACGATTTTCACCAATGTGGCGCTTAACCCGAACGATAACACCGTGTGGTGGGAAGGCTTAACTGACGAGTTGCCCGAAAAACTGATCGACTGGCGCGGAAACGAGTGGACGCCTGACAGGTTTGACAAGCACGATAAATCCACCTGCGCCGCGCATCCGAACAGCCGCTTTACCGCTCCGGCAATCAACTGCCCCTGCGTATCCAAGGAGTTTAATTCTGCTTCCGGTG
>JAGCSD010000013.1 GCA_017964345.1 Clostridia bacterium | reverse complement strand
TTGAAACCGGCGCGTCGGCAGGCTCCTCATCCGCCGGTACGTCCTGCGCGGGCGCGGGGTTTTCCCGAATCGTTTGGTCGTCGATGGAAACCGCTTCGCTCGGTTCATACGGATCGCTGATCCTGCCGAAATACCAGTTCCACGCCGCATACGCCCCGCCAAGCACGATAATCACGATCGCCAGCGCTAAGGAAACGATTTGAAAAAACAGATTGACGTTGTCGTTGGTCCGAAACAATGCCCACACCTCTTGTTTGTATTGTAGCACGCCGGCGTCGCCTCTACAACAGAATTTTTGGTCGAAATTCAGCGATCCAGAACGTTTTTAAGAAACTGCCCCGTATAGCTGTGCGGCCGGCGCGCGATCTCTTCCGGCGTGCCCTCCGCGATGACGGTTCCGCCGGTGGCGCCGCCTTCCGGTCCCATATCGATGATCCAGTCCGCCACTTTGATGACGTCGAGATTATGCTCGATCACCAGCACGGAATTGCCGCCCTGCGCGAGGCGGTCCAAAATGGCGATCAACTGCTTGACGTCATGCGTGTGCAGACCGGTGGTCGGTTCGTCGAGAATATACACGGTTTTGCCCGTTGGACGGCGCGACAGCTCCGTCGCCAGCTTGACGCGCTGGGCTTCGCCCCCGGAAAGCATGGTGGAAGGCTGTCCCAGTTTGATATAGCCTAAGCCCACGTCGTAAAGCAACTGTATTTTGCGGGATATCTGCGGCAGGTTCTCAAAGAAGCCCACGGCTTCTTCCACCGTCATATCCAGCACCTCGGCGATATTCTTGCCCTTATAGCGCACCTCGAGCGTTTCCTTGGCGTACCGCTTGCCGCCGCAGACCTCGCAGGGCACGAACAGATCGGGCATGAAATTCATGTTGATCTTGATCATGCCGTCGCCGCTGCACGCCTCACAGCGTCCCCCTTTGACGTTGAAGCTGAACCTCCCGCTGCTGTAGCCGCGCATTTTGGCGTCCGGCGTCTGCGCGAACAGGGCGCGGATCAAATCGAACACACCCGTATAAGTGGCGGGATTGGAGCGCGGCGTGCGCCCGATGGGGCTTTGGTCAATGACGACAACTTTGTCAAGCTGTTCCGTACCGAGAACGTCCCGGCACGGGGCAAGCGGCAAATGCGCGCGGTTGAGCTTGCGCGCCAGTGTTTTATACAGCACTTCGTTGACAAGGGAGCTCTTGCCGCTGCCGGACACGCCCGTGACGGCGCAGATCACGCCGAGCGGGAAACGGACAGTGATATTTTTCAAGTTGTTGGCGTACGCCTTTTCCACTGTAATAAAGCCCTTCGGCACGCGGCGCGTCGGCGGCACGGGGATCGTCATTCTGCCGGAGAGATACGCGCCGGTGACGGATTCGCGGCACGCGGCGATTTCTTCCGGCGTGCCGGTGCAGACGATATGTCCGCCGCCCGATCCCGCGCCGGGACCGATGTCCACCACAAAGTCCGCCGAACGGATCGTGTCTTCGTCATGCTCCACCACGATCAAGGTGTTTCCCAGATCCCGCAGACCTTTGAGCGACGCGAGCAGTTTGGCGTTATCGCGCTGGTGCAGACCGATGCTCGGCTCGTCCAGAATGTAGAGAACGCCCATCAGTCCCGCGCCGATCTGCGTGGCAAGGCGGATGCGTTGGGCTTCCCCTCCGGAAAGCGTGCCCGCCGTGCGCGTCAGCGTCAGATAGTCCAAACCCACGTTTTCCAAAAAAGACAGACGCGAAAGGATCTCTTTCATCACGCGCGCGGCAATGACGGCGTCCTTGCCGACAAGATCTAACTTCTCCAAAAACGCGCGGATGTCGCTGACCGGCATCGCGCACAGCTCGTGAATATTCTTGCCGCCCACCGTGACCGCCAGCGCCTCGGGACGGTAGCGCATTCCGTGACAGGCGCGGCAGGGGCTTTCGGTCATCAACTGCTCCAGATCCCGTTTAACCCCCTCGCTTTGCGTTTCGCGGTAACGCCTCTCGAGCTGCGGAATAATGCCTTCAAACGGCTGGCGGAACGAACGGGAATGCCGGCTCGTGGTGACGGAAAAATCGATTTCCTCTTCTCCGCTGCCGTAAAGAACGATGTTCTGTATCTGTCCGCCGAGGTCCTTAAACGGCGTGTCGAGTGAAAACCCGTATTTTTCGGCAAGTCCGGAATAATACATGTAATTCATCGTGTCGGTGCCCGCCACGAACCAGCCCGAAACATGAATGGCGCCCTCCCGCAGGGAAAGCGCGTCGTCCCGCACTACCAAATGCGGATCGATGTGCATGACCGCGCCCAAGCCCGCGCATTCCGGGCACGCGCCGAACGGCGAGTTGAACGAGAACAGACGCGGCTCCAGCGCCTCGATGCTGATATTGCAGTCCGGGCAGGCGTAATTTTCGGAAAAAAGCTGTTCTTCTCCCGTATCCGTCCGCTCGATCATCATCAGCCCGCCGGCAAGTTTTAGCGCCGTTTCCACGGAATCGGTCAGCCGCGAACGCACGTCCTCCCGCACGATCAGGCGGTCGACCACCACGGCGATATGATGTTTATTATTCTTCATCAGCTTGATGTCTTCCGCCAAATCGACCGTTTCCCCGTCAATTTTGGCGCGCACATAGCCCGCCTTGCGCATATCCTCCAAAAGCTTGACGTGTTCGCCCTTCTTGGCGCGGACAACGGGCGCTAAGACGAGGATCCGCGTACCCTCGGGCAGCGCAAGCACCGCGGCGACCATCTGATCGACCGTTTGT
>JAGCSD010000077.1 GCA_017964345.1 Clostridia bacterium | reverse complement strand
AGATTCGTGCGACAGGATTTGCCTCGACGCGCGCCGGCACGGGAAAAAGCGCGCTTTTGTCGCCTGTTTCGCCCGAAAAACCCGAAAATGCTGCTGAAAAAACGATCACGGTTCCGCTTTACAGGAAGCCGTGATTTTGTTATGATGCGGATGAGGTGAAGAAATATGCGAGCGGGGATCGTTGCCGTCAAATTACCGATAGACGCCATACAGGCAGAGGAAACAAACGAGGATGTGACGGATCTGGCGGAAAGCATCCGCCGGCGGGGCTTGCTTCAGCCCGTGGGCGTCAGACGGGAGGGCGGCGCTTACCGTCTGGTATTCGGACGCCGGCGTCTGCAGGCGTGCCGTCTGATCGGGCAGGCATACATCCATACGGTTCTTCTGTCCCATTCACCGGCGGAGGAAACCGCCGTACGCGCGGAAGAAAACCTGCGCCGCACGTCCGTTTCTCTGCCCGCATTGGCGCAATACGTGGTGGAAAGCGACGTACCGCTTTGCCTGTCCGCCCGCGAAAAAAACGATTTGATGACCTTTTGGCGGTTCGGGACGCAAACGCGCGCCGCCTACCGGGAAGAAGAGCGGTCGCTTTTGGCGCTTTCCCGCGGCGACGAGGCGTATTTTCAGCGTTTGTGCCGCGCCGCGCGCGAAGTGCCCGAACGCGCCAGCGCCACGGTAAAACTCTCCCTGCTCAGTGACCGCCGTATTTTTTTGAATGAGATTGAACGCATTCTTACTCTGATGCGCACCGGCGGCTATGCCGATTGCATTGAAGAAACAGCGGATACCATCGTCATTTACAAAACCCGCCGTTCTGTTGGCAGCGCCGCGCGGCAGTAGCGAACTCCATTTACGCGCTCGCGCGTAATGTTCCTTTCAAAGAGAAAATGACGAATTTCGGGCGGTTTTTCATAAATCGTTCATTTTTTTCTTAAAAATTGTTTTTTTTTGTAATAAAACTCTTGCGAAATTCTATGGGATGTGATATAATCGTCAAAGAATTTAAGTTCCGGCAGTATGCAAAATTGCCCGCAATCGCATTTTTCGGCATAAATAATGGGAAAACAGACGGTTGCTTCAGCGGAATCGCCATATAAAAAAGGGCGCGCCATGGCGGAAAAGTGAAAAAGGAGAATCTATGGTTGGATATATTATAAAACGAATCGTCGTTTCCGTGATGACGCTGCTTTTGATCATGTGCATCACGTTCCTTTTAATGAATGCGATTCCCGGAAGCCCTTTCCTGACCGAAAAGTCAACGCCGGAAATGATTAAGCTTGCCAACGAAAAATACGGGCTGGATCAGCCGCTTCACATTCAGTTGTTCAATTATATTAAAAATTATATACAAGGCGATCTCGGTACGTCGCTGAAAATGCAGGAAGGCACCAGCGTTTCGACCATTATTTTCGGACAGGGAAAGTTTGAACTTTCGATTAAACTCGGGCTTTACGCTCTGGCGCTCGCCGTGATCGTCGGCATTCCGCTCGGGTGCATCGCCGCGTATAACCGCGGAAAATGGATCGACGGGCTTTTGCGCGTGGTGACGACGGTGGGCGTCGCCATACCGACTTTCGTGCTGGCGGGACTGCTCCTTATCACATTCGCCGTGAACTTGCGCTGGCTGCCGACGCTCAGCGGAAGTTTGCCTACCTTTAAGAGCTACATCATGCCGATCATCAGCCTTTCTTCCTATTATACCTGTTATGTGGCGAAGCTGACGCGCACCAGTATGCTTGACGCGATCAATCAGGATTATATCCGTACCGCGCGCGCCAAGGGCGTTAAGACGCGTACGCTGATCCTCAAGCACGCGCTGCGCAATTCGCTGATCCCGGTCATCACGTATTTGGGACCGGTCATGGCGGGTATCATCACCGGCTCTTTCGTCGTGGAATCGACCTTTGCGATCCCCGGGCTCGGCAGATATTTCGTACAAAGTGTTTTGAACCGTGACTATCCCGTCATTATGGCGACGACAGTCGTGCTTTCCGCGCTTGTCATCTTTATGAACCTCGTGGTGGATATCGCGTACAAGATCGTGGATCCGCGTATCACGCTGACGGGGAAGGAGGACTGACACATGAGCGGTAAGTTTGCGAAATTCAGTCCTTTCCACGTCGATCCGGAGAAGATCGAACAAACTTTCTCCCTGCGTCCGGAAGATTTCGACGCCGCCAACGATGAAGAAAAAGCGGCAATGGAGGAAAAGCACAAGAGCGTATCCTTCTGGCACGACGCCTGGCGCCGGTTCCGTTCCAACACGGTTTCCATGGCGGCGCTCGGCGTGTTTATCCTTTGTCTGTTGTTCGCGTTCGTCGGTCCGATGCTGATCCCCTATGACTACGCCGCCCAGTACCGCACTTCGCAGAAGCTGGCACCGTTTAAGTATTCTCAAGGAGAAGCGACGGTCAAGTCCATCGCCGGCTCGTGCGACGGATTTTACGCCACGGCGCTCCAGCCGGGCAGTATCACCGCGCTTGCCAAGGGCGACTATTTCATCCGCGATAAAGGAAAAACGTACGCGTTCACCCTGGACCGTACCGTTGAGGACAGTATACTGATACTTCGCCGTAACGAGGCGGATCCGCTGATCCTCGTAAAAGAATCCGCTATTCAGAACGGCGCTTGGACCGACAGCGAGGCGATCTCATACACCGATACCGCCGCGCCCGGCGCCACGCAGATCAAACTGTCCCAAAACGTGTTTCCGCACGTTTTCGGGACGGACAGCGCCGGTCGCGATCTGATGGCGCGCACCATGTACGGCACGCGCGTTT
>JAGCSD010000076.1 GCA_017964345.1 Clostridia bacterium | reverse complement strand
TGAAATTCCCGGATTCAACGCCAGCAGGTCGTTTTCGTCTACGCAGACCTGCTTGCAGATATCCCACAACGTATCGCCCCGCTGTACGCGATAGAGGATGATCCCCCATTCCGACGGCACGCTCTCCTCCTCGGCGATATCCCGCACGGGCGCGCAATCCTCCCGTGTGATCGGCATGAAAGATGCGGCAAATCCGGCACGCACTTCGATTTCCCGTCCCGAAATCAGTACCGCCTGCATATCCGTCAGGCTGATCTGCCCGAGCAAGGCTTCGGCTTCGTCGTCAAACGGCTTGAATACATCGTGGAAATCGATCGGTATGCTCTGCGCAAATCCTTCCGTTTCACCCGTCCCCGACGCCATATACAACACGGCCGTTTCCGCGCATCCTTTGACGGAACCGTCCGCCGCGTCCGCCGTCAACGCCGGAGAAAAGCAAACCGCGTTGACGCGGGAAACCGGCGGTTTTCCATCCGGCACACGCACGCTGACGGATCGGCTGAACGAGAACGATACGGGTTCTAAGCTGCCGGTGAAACGGATCGGCTCGCTTGCGCAGGAAAGCTTGGCGTTCAGCGCGTACGCGTCGATCACCGCCGTTGTCTCCTCGCTTTTAACGACCAGCGCGTATCCGCACAACTGCGCCTTGACTTCGATCACGCGGTTTTCGCCTTCCGCGTTGGCGCAAACGGCTGTTTCCACCGATTCCACCGAAAGCGACACGACGGCGCGTCCTCCTTCTTCGCTGCCTGTCAGCTCCACGATCTGCGAAAACTCTTCTTCGTCGGACACCTGCAGGACCGGCTCATATTCGTCACGCGAACAATAGGTCGTCTGCAAGGCGATCTTGCCGCCGAGTACCAACTGTCCGGCGGAAAGATGCACTTCCTGCGCGTATGCCGACGCGCAGGCGCACAGGACTTCCCGCGCCTCGGGCAGGCGCGGCGAGAGCGCAACGGAAAAAGCGTGGGAAAATCTGAGCGGCATGGCAAAGAGCACGCGATCCGTGTGAAGATGTTTCTGCCGGCATCTCACCGTTTCGTCTTTGGGCACCGCCAGAACATCCGTTTCGCAGGGAACTACCCTCACACCGCTTAAAACCACACGGCAGGACAGCATCAAATTGCCCGCTTCCACGCAGGCGCGCGTTTTTTCCGCCGACGCGCGAAGCAGCAGGACCGTCTTCGCGTCCGTGCCGGGCATCGGCTCGTTAACGGCAAACCGCTCGTTTCTTTCCACCTTCCGAATGTGTCCCTCCGCATCCTTTAACACGATACAAAAAGACACGCATCCCTCCGCCATGGCTTCACGGCTGAGCATCTCCGCGCGCAGACAGCACGCCGACGCCTCCGCCGCCAGCACTTCCCACCCCTCCTCTACGGCTTCCTTGGCGCTGACGTTCGCCGTAAGCGTTACATCTTCCAGCACATCGAACCGAAGTTTTTCCTTCTCAAATTCCATACTTCCATCCTCCGCATATCCCTTAAACGGGTGTTTTTCAATACACTATATCGCGTTTCAAAGAAAAATATACATAAAAATCAAATTGTGCATTGCATTTTCCGCGAAATTTGCTATAATAAAAGAAAACGATTGAATGAGGTGGCGTTATGGTTAGTTACAGACTCGGTATCCGTAAGGTGGAACGGGGGGACTTGCCCTTTTTCACGGCATGGGCAGGCAATCATGCTTTGATGAAAGGACTGCATGGCGTTCTGCCCAAAAACGAGGACGAGGCGAACAAGTGGTTCCAGCGGAGCCTGCTGGATAAAACACGCGACGACTATGTCGTTTACGCGACCGAGGAAGACGGTAAAAAATATCCCATCGGGCTGTTGGGACTGGTCAATATCGACGACGCCAATCGCAAAGGCGAATATTACATTTTGATAGGCAATGAGGAGTTTCTGCGCCGCGGTATCGCTTTCCGCACCTCCGGGCAAATGATCAAGAACACCTATTTCGGTTCATACGGATTCCTCAAACTCTACACACGCATCGATAAAGACAATTATCCCGCGCAGAAATTAGCGGAAAAACTCGGATTCCGCAAAGAAGGCGTCATGCTTTCGGATATCGTGGCGGAAAACGGTACGCCGGTGGATCGCGTCTATTACGGACTTCTTGCCTCGGATAAGTGACGCTCCATGATTATCTTGGGCTTTGACCCCGGTATCGCCACTCTCGGCTTCGGCGTGATCGAAACCAACGGTCACAAGCACCGGTTGATCGATTTCGGTGCCATCACCACACCCGCCGGTGTTCCCACACCGATCCGTCTGCGCAATATTTATACCGATGTGCAAACCGTCATTGACCGTTACCGTCCGGACGCCGTTGCCGTGGAAGAACTGTTTTTCAACAACAATGTGACCACCGCCATCAACGTGGCGCAGGCGCGCGGGGTACTTCTGGCGGCTTGTTCTCTGAAAACGAACGAGCTCTACGAATATACCCCTTTGCAAGTGAAGCAGGCGGTCGTCGGCTACGGCAGAGCGGAAAAGAAGCAGGTACAGGAAATGGTACGCTATTTTTTGGGGCTTACCGTCATTCCCAAGCCGGACGACGCGGCGGACGCGCTCGCCATTGCTATTTGTCACGCGCACACATACAAGATGAGCAACTCATTCAAGATTCAATAGGAGAATTCCATGTACGCTTTTATCAACGGAACGATCGAAGAGACCGATGCCGCCGGTGTGGTGATCCAAACGGGCGGGATCGGTTATTTACTGCAATGCCCCGCCGGTGTGATGAATACCGTAAAAGTCGGGCAAACCGTTAAGTTATATACCTATCAGGCGGTGCGCGAGGACGCCATCACGCTCTACGGGTTTTTGACGCGGCAGGACCGCACGATGTTCCTGCGGCTGGTTTCCGTCTCAGGTATCGGGCCGAAAATCGCTTTGCAGGTCTTGTCCTCACTTTCAGCCGGTGAATTGGCAATCGCCCTGGTCAGCGGCGATGCGTCCGCCTTGACGCACGTGCCCGGCATCGGCAAAAAAACCGCGCAGCGTTTGATTTTAGAACTGCGTGAAAAAGTGGATAACGACGAACTGACGCACGGGATCACACCCCCCTCTGCCGGCGCGACGCCGGCGTCTTCCATAATGAACGACGCCGTCTACGCGCTCGCGGCGCTCGGCTATTCCACGCAGGAAGCCTCCCGCGCCGCGGAAGCGGTTTCGGCGGATTGCAAGACCACCGAGGAGATCATCCGCGCGGTGCTGAAATCCTTTGACAGGAGATAGCCTATGGAACAAGACGAACGCATCATTACCTCCGGTCTGCTCGCGGAAGATTCCGAAAACGAAAACTCTCTGCGTCCCAAAACGCTCGAGGATTATATCGGGCAGGAAAAAGTGAAAGAGCAGATTCAAATTTTTATTTCCGCCGCGCGTGACCGCAAGGAGGCGCTGGATCACACCCTCCTCTACGGTCCTCCGGGACTCGGCAAAACGACGCTCGCCGGTATCATCGCTTCGGAAATGGGCGTTTCCATCCGTGTTACCAGCGGTCCCGCTATTGAGCGTCCCGGCGATCTGGCGGCGATTTTAACCAACTTGGAGCCGAATGATGTGCTGTTTATTGATGAAATTCACCGTCTTAATCCGGCGATTGAGGAAGTTTTGTATTCGGCGATGGAGGATTTTCAGCTGGATTTGATTATCAGTGAAGGACCATCG
>JAGCSD010000075.1 GCA_017964345.1 Clostridia bacterium | reverse complement strand
CGTGGAACGTAAGTATATCGAGGAAGTCGGCGCGATGAACGTCATGTTCCTGATCGGGGACGAAGTCGTCACGCCCAAACTAACCGGTTCCATTCTGCCCGGCATCACGCGTAAATCGTGCATCGAAGTGCTGAAAAAGGAAGGATACAACGTATCCGAACGCCTACTCAGCGTGGACGAACTGGCGCAGGCGATGAAGGACGGCACGCTGAAAGAAGCGTGGGGATGCGGTACGGCGGCGGTCGTTTCGCCCATCGGCGAGCTGTTTTATAAAGACGTAAAGTATACCGTCAACGAAGGAAAAATCGGCAAGCTGACACAGCATTTGTACGATATACTGACGGGTATTCAATGGGGTAAACTGCCCGATGAATTCGGTTGGACGTACCCGATCGACTAAAAAAAGCAAATTTTCGTTTGACAGAACGAAAAAAGCATGGTACAATACGCTCATCTAAATGCGATGAAGGAACTATTTCTTTTCACTTGACCTTACAGAGAGCCGTCGGGCGGTGCGAGGCGGCAGGAGGGGAAAAGAAAGTCTCATTCCGGAGCAGGACCGCGGAAACATCTTTTTTGCGCGTAAGCGGTCCCGGCATGCACCGTTATCAGAGCAAAAGGCTTGACAGAGCCTTTGAGTTGACCGTGTTCAAACGGTAAACAGGGTGGTACCGCGGAGTTTATTTCGTCCCTGAAGCTGAAGTATTTTCGGCTTTGGGGACATTTTGTTTTCTAAAAAAGGAGAGTAAGACATGAAAACGGTTCGAATCTGTGACACAACGCTTTGCCGGAAGGGAACGAATCTTTCCTTCAAGGAAAAACTCGAAATTGCCCGTTCGCTTGAGAAACTGCAGGTAGACGCGATTGAACTGCCGGCGATCTCGGAGCCGCGCACGGATACTTTGTTGATCCGGACAATTTCCGCTTTTGTGCAAAACGGCGTTCTTTCGGTGGAAGCCGGTCTGACGCGGGAGAGTATTGAGGCGGCTGTGATGGCACTGGAACGCACGGCGCGTCCGCGTATTCGCGTTGCCCTGCCGGTTTCGCCCGTGGGCATGGAGTATACCTGCCACAAAAAACCGCAAAAAGTGCTGGAATGGATCGCTTTTGCCGTGGCGGAAGCCAAAAAGAGCGTTCCCGACGTAGAATTCGCGGCGCAGGACGCTACCCGCGCCGAGCAGGTGTTTTTGAAGGAAGCCCTTAAAACCGCCGTACAGGCGGGCGCGTCATCCGTTACGCTGTGCGACGACGCCGCGGGCTGTCTGCCGGACGAATTCGCTGCGTTTTCAGCGTCGATCGCCGCCGAGCTGTCCGTTCCGGTCTATGTGTCGATTTCCGACCGCAGCGGGTTTGCTTCCGCCGCGGCGGCGCTTTCGGTGAAGAGCGGCGCGGCGGGCGTCAAAACGGCGGTCGGAGGTGCGGTCACGGATCTGGAGCGTTTTGCGCAGATGCTCCATGACTGCGGAGATTCTTTCGGCTTTTCCTCTCGTCTGCGCTATACCGAACTGCACCGCATTTTAGGGCAGATCAAAAGAATCACCGGCATGGCGCAAAGTGAAAGCGGCTTGCCGCGCACGCAGAGCGAACCGGACGAATCCGTGCATCTGGACGCCAAGGACGATATGGCGGCGGTGACGGAAGCGGCGGCAAAGCTGGGGTATGATCTGACGCCGGACGATCAAAAGAAGGTGTACGAGGCGTTTTTGCGCGTGGCGGAAAAAAAGACCGTGGGCGCGCGCGAACTCGATGCGATCATTGCCAGCAGCGCCCTGCAGGTGCCGGACACGTACAAGCTTGAAACGTATATGATCACGAGCGGCAACGTGGTATCTTCCAGCGCGCAGATCACGCTGAACAAACAGGGCGAATCCGTCAGCGGCATCAGCATCGGCGACGGTCCGATCGACGCGGCGTTCCGCGCGCTCGAAAACGTGATCGGGCACCGCTACGAACTTGACGATTTCAAGATCCAGGCGGTGACCGAGGGGAAGGAAGCCATGGGCTCCGCGATCGTCAAACTGCGCGCGAACGGCAAACTGTATTCCGGCAACGGCATCTCCACAGACATCATCGGCGCGAGCATCCGCGCGTACTTAGGGGCGGTCAACAAGATCGTATACGAGGAGGCGTAACGCATGAAGCTTTCGTTTTCTACCAAAGGGTGGCATGACAGCAAGTTCGATGATTTTTGCGCGATCGCAAACGACCTGCATTTTGAAGGCATTGAACTGCACAATATCCATAATCGCCTGTTTACCGATAAGGACGGCGCGTTTCACGATTACGCCGCCGCCGCGACGACGCGTATGCTCTACGAGCGCAAGCTGAGCCTGCCGTGCATCGACGCCATTTGCGAGATCGGAGATCCCGCGCAGGCGGACGCCGCCGTTTCCGAGATCCGCAGATGTTTGGAAATTGCCTCGAACCTGCATATCCCGCACCTGCGCCTGCGCACGGAAAAGACGGACGAGGCGGCGAAAGAAGCGGTCATTCAACTGATCGAGCGCGTTCTGGGCGACGCGGAGGAAAAGAATGTGATCCTTTTGCTCGAAACGAGCGCGCTGTTTGCCCGCACCGACGTGCTGCGTCAGGTGCTGGAGTATTTCGCGTCCGATTTCGTGGCGGCGCTGTGGAATCTTTCCGCCGCGTATTTCGGCGGCGGGGAAGCGCCGGAGGACGTCATCAAAAACCTCGGCGCGTATGTCAAGCACGTGCATTTCTCCGACGCCGCGCGGACGGAGGACGGCATCGCTTTCTGTCTCGCCGGCGAGGGCGAGCTGCCGGTGCGCGAGTTGATGCTGGCGCTGCGCTCGGTCAACTATGACGGGTTTATTTCCCTTGTATGGGATCCTGCGTGGTGTGAGGAACTGGACAGCATGGAGATCATTTTCGCCCAGTTTGCGGGCTTTATGCGTCAGTTTTCCGACACCGCCAAGAAGGAAACGACGCTGTATTACAACAAAACGCATACCGGACGTTTTGTGTGGAAGAAAGATGTGCTGATCGACTGTACATTTTCCCAGGTGCTGGATCGCATGGTGGAGGAATTTCCCGATCAGTACGCGTTCAAGTACACGACGCTTGATTATACGCGCACCTATCGGGAATTCCGCGACGACGTGGATGAATTTGCGCGCACGTTGGTCGCACTGGGCGTGAAGGCGGGCTCGCACGTCGCGGTGTGGGCGTCGAACGTGCCGCAGTGGTATATCGCCTTCTGGGCGACGGTCAAGATCGGCGCGGT
>JAGCSD010000074.1 GCA_017964345.1 Clostridia bacterium | reverse complement strand
GGACTATATCCGCATTGTCGTGTCCATGGGTACCGACGGGATCGCCGCCGGCGCGCACGACGTGATGATGGCGTTTGTGGAGGAAGTCAACGATCAAAATCTGTTTGAACACGTTCTGGTGCGCGCTTCCGGCGCGATCGACGCCAAAGCGCCTGCCGCGGTCGTCTATCAGGACGGCAAGACCCCTGTCACGTATGAAGGCTTGAACGCGCAAGCGGCTAAGCGCATCGTGGCGGAACATATCGTCGGCGGCAAGCCGGTCACGGACTTTATGAAATAACGGAGGAAAAGAAGTATGTATCGCCATCATGTTTTGGTTTGTTCCGTTGCGGGCTGCGCGTCTTCCGGCAGCGCCAAGGTCAGTGAGGCGCTGGAGAAGGAGCTCGCCGCCAAGGGACTGACAAGTGAAATCCGCGTAGTCAAGACCGGCTGCTTCGGTCTGTGCGCGCTCGGTCCGATCGTGGTCGTGTATCCCGAAGGGACCTTCTACACCGAGGTCAAGCCGGAATACATTCCCGAAATTGTGGAAGAGCATCTGGTCAAGGGCAGACCGGTCGAGAAGTACATTTACAACGATTCCGACACGGTGCCGGAAAACGGCAGAACCGTGCAGATGAAAGACATTAAATTCTATAAAAAACAACAGCGCGTTGCCCTGCGCAACTGCGGCGTGATCGATCCGGAAAGCCTCGACGAGTATATCGCGCGCGACGGCTATAAGGCGCTTGCCAAGGTTTTGACCGAAATGACGCCGGAAGACGTCATCCAGGTCATTTTGGATTCCGGTCTGCGCGGACGCGGCGGCGGCGGATTCCCCACCGGCAGAAAATGGCAGTTCGCGCGCGCCAGCGTCAGTGATAAGAAATACGTCGTCTGCAACGCCGACGAAGGCGATCCGGGCGCGTTCATGGACCGTTCGGTCTTGGAAGGCGATCCTCACGCCGTGATCGAAGCCATGGCGATCGCCGCCTACGCTATCGGCGCGGATGAAGGCTATGTATACGTGCGTGCCGAGTATCCCGGCGCGGTACGGTGCCTTGAAATTGCTATTGAAAAGGCTCGTCAGGCCGGTCTTTTGGGCAAAAATATTTTCTCCACGGGCTTTAACTTCGATCTTCATATCCGTTTAGGCGCCGGCGCGTTCGTGTGCGGCGAGGAAACCGCCCTCTTGACCTCCATTGAAGGCAAACGCGGCGAACCCCGTCCCCGTCCGCCGTTCCCGGCTGTCAAAGGTCTGTTCGGTCAGCCGACGATCATCAACAACGTGGAAACATACGCCAACGTAGCGCAGATCATCAACAACGGCGCGGAATGGTTCGCTTCCATGGGTACGGAAAAATCCAAGGGTACCAAGGTGTTCGCGCTCGGCGGCAAGATCAATCATACCGGTTTGGTCGAGATCCCCATGGGAACGACGCTGCGCGAGATCATTTATGAGATCGGCGGCGGTATCCCCGGCGGCAAAGCGTTCAAAGCGGCGCAGACCGGCGGTCCGTCCGGCGGATGTATCCCGGCTTCCCTGATCGATACCAAAGTCGATTACGATTCCCTGATCGCGATCGGTTCCATGATGGGCTCCGGCGGTCTGATCGTCATGGACGAAGACAACTGCATGGTGGATATCGCCAAGTTCTTCCTGGAATTCACCGTGGACGAGTCCTGCGGAAAATGCACGCCGTGCCGTATCGGTACGCGCCGGATGCTGGAGCTGCTCGATAAAATCACGTCCGGCAAGGGCGAAGACGGCGATATCGAAAAGCTCGAAAATCTTGCCAACACGATCAAATCCGCGTCCTTGTGCGGACTCGGTCAGACGGCGCCGAACCCGGTGCTTTCCACCCTGCGCTATTTCCGCCACGAGTACGAGGCGCACATTTACAAAAAAGAATGCCCCGCGCATTGCTGTAAAGCGTTCGCCAAATACGAGATCGACCGCGACAAGTGCATCGGCTGCGGCGTGTGCATGAAGAACTGCCCGGTCAACGCGATCAGCAGAACGGATTATGTGGCGCCCGGTCACAAGCTGGCTTCGTGCGTAATTGATCAGGATACCTGCATTAAGTGCGGCGCATGCAAAACAAATTGTAAATTTAACGCTATTGACGTAAAATAACGTACGGGAGGAAAAGAAAATGGAACAAAAAATGATTACGTTGACCATTGACGGTATTTCCGTTACCGTTCCGGACGGTTCCACCGTACTGGAAGCGGCAAAAGAAGCCAAAATCTATATTCCCACCCTGTGCTACTTGAAGGGCATCAATCAGATCGGCGCCTGCCGTATCTGCATGGTGGAGATCGAAGGTGCCCGCGGACTCGGCGCGGCGTGCGTCATGCCCGCGGCAGACGGCATGGTGGTGCGTACCAACACGCCCAAACTGCGTCAGGTGCGCAAGGACAATTTGGGACTTTTGCTGTCCAACCATAACCGCGAATGCACCACCTGCGTGCGTTCCGGTAAATGCGAACTGCAGGCGCTGTGCAACGAGTACGGCGTGTCCGAAGTCACCTATCAAGGCGCCAAGACGTTCTCGCCCGACGCGATTGACGACGTTTCGCCGTCCATCGTACGCGACAACAGCAAGTGTATTCATTGCCGCCGCTGCATCGCCGCATGCCAGAATATCCAAAAGATCGGCGCAATCGGCATGAGCAAACGCGGTTTCAAATCTACCGTGGGCGCGGCGTTCGGCGTGTCTTTGGCGGACTCTCCCTGCGTCAACTGCGGTCAGTGCATCGAGGCATGCCCTGTGGGCGCTCTGCATGAAAAAAGCGAGATCGACAAGGTTTGGGAAGCGATCGCCGATCCGGAGAAGATCGTATGCGTTCAGCCCGCTCCCGCCGTGCGCGCGGCGCTCGGTGAAGAGTTCGGTCTGCCGATCGGCACGGGTGTGACGGGTAAAATGGCGGCGTCCATGCGCCGGTTGGGCTTCGACAAGGTGTTTGACACCGACTTCGGCGCCGACCTGACGATCATGGAGGAAGGCACCGAGCTTCTGCATCGCTTGCAGAACGGCGGCGTCCTGCCGATGATTACCTCTTGCTCGCCCGGATGGATCACCTACTGCGAAAAGTTTTTCCCGGAATTCATTCCGAATCTGTCCACCTGCAAGTCGCCTCACGAAATGACCGGCGCGATCATCAAGAGCTATTACGCCAAAAAAATCGGCGTGGATCCCTCCAAGTTGTTCGTGGTGTCCGTGATGCCCTGCACGGCGAAGAAATATGAAGCGAAGCGTCCACAGAACGCCGCGGTGGAAAAACTGCCCGACGTCGACGCGGTTCTGACGGTGCGTGAGTATGCGCGTATGGTCAAGACCGCCGGTATCGACTTTGCGAACCTTGACGACGAAGATTTCGACAAGCTTTTGGGCGAATCCACCGGCGCGGGCGTCATTTTCGGCGCGACCGGCGGCGTCATGGAAGCGGCATTGCGTACCGTGTACGAAAAGGTGACCGGCAAGGAACTCAAGGATGTTGACTTCCACGCCGTGCGCGGCTTTGAAGGGATCAAAGAAGCCACCATCGATCTGGACGGAACGAAAGTCAATGTGGCGATCGCCCACGGCACCGGCAACGCCGAAAAATTGCTCAAGGCGGT
>JAGCSD010000073.1 GCA_017964345.1 Clostridia bacterium | reverse complement strand
GTACGATCGACCAAAAGATGCGCAGGGAGGATGCGCCGTCGATACGCGCCGCTTCCACCAGCGAACGCGGGATCTGCGTCATAAACTGGCGCATCAGGTACATACCCATGGGTGCGCCGAACGTCGGCACGATGATCGCCCAATAGGTATCGATCATTCCCAGATTCGCCTTGATCATAAACAGCGGAAGCCACAAAACGGTACCGTTGAACATCAGGGCGGTGGTGATCAGCGTAGAGAAAAACTTGCTTCCCGGGAAACGGTAAAGTGCCAGCGGGAACGCGCACATGGAGCAGAACACGATCTGCCCGAACGTGCCGACCGCCGTGATGAACAGCGTATTAAAGAAATACCGGGAAAACGGCACCCAAGAGTTGCCCATCAGCACAAACAGGTCGGTATAGTTGGTCGTCACCCAGCGCTGCGGCAGCAGAGTGGGCGGAAAGCGGAACAACTCATCCATCGGTTTGAAAGAGTTGCCGACCGCGTAAATCATCGGAAGAACCATGAAAGCGGCGATCACGACTAAGAAGAGAATGCCGACGAAGTTTCCTGCTCCCGAACGGTTAACTTTTCTTGCCATCGTCACTCACCCACCTTCGAAAGCAGTCGCTTGATGACCTTATTCGTCAAGATCATCATAAGGAAGAGCAGGACCGCGATGGCGCAGGCATAGCCCAGCTCCATACGCTGGTTCGCATAGTCTTCGAGCAAATGGATAAGCGTATTGGCGACATAATCCTGCGACGGGAAGCCCACCAGCGCCGTAATGGCAGCGCCCACGGAGAAAGCGCCGGTGATACTCATGACCGCGCCGAACATCAGCTGCGGCTTCATGTAAGGCAACGTAATAAACCAGAGTTCCTGCCAGCGGTTTCTGACGCCGTCGATCGCGCCCGCCTCATAGAGCGTGCGATCCACGTTTTGAAGACCGGCAATAAAGGTCAGGAAGCTGGTGCCCAAGGATGACCACAGGATCACGATCAGGCAGCACGGCACGATATAATCTACATTCTCAAGCCATTTGATGTTCGTCAGGGTGATGCCCGTGTTCATCAAAAAGCCGTTCAATAAACCGTACTGGTCGGAGGAGAAGATGATCTTCCAGACCACATACACATTGGCGAGGGACGGCGCGTAATAGAACAGCGTCATCACCGCGCGCGTGCGGCGACCCAGCTCGTTAATGAGCCATGCGAAGAACAGGGAGAGCAAATACCCGCCCGGTCCGACTACCACGGCAAAGAAGATCGTGTTCTTGAACGACGTCATGAACAGATCGTCCGCCGTAAAAAGACGTACATAGTTGTCCCATCCGGTCCAGACCGGCGGTTCCAGCACGTTAAAATACGTGAAACTGAAATAGATGGCAACAAATACAGGCAGAACCGTAAAAGTGATGAACACAAGCATATACGGAAGCATAAACAGATACAGCGATCCGTTTTTCCTCATTTCACGGAACTGGTAATGCAGCCATTCGGAAAAAAAGGATTTCTTCTTTTTCGGTGTTACCGCTTGTTCCATTATTTCGTCACCCCCTTCTTCGGCTTCGTCATTTCGACAATTTTATCGGCAAACTCGGCACGTTTACGCGCAATCTCCTGATTGATCTTGCTGACGTATTCCACGAAGGTGGTGTTCGGGTCTGTCTTATTGTTGATAACTTCCTTCCACGCAAATTCGATATTGCGCGCGGTGTAGTACGCGCCGGGGATCTGCGGAACGGCTTTGGCGTGCGCCCATTGCTGTTGGATCATAGACATGGATTTTTTGTCCCACGGCAGACGCGCCATCGCCTTTAAGTTCGCGGTTTCGTACCGGGCGGCGGGTCCGAGCAAGCTTTCGATCTCGGTACCGAAGCGGTACTGCGCATCCTCACCCGTCCACCATTTCATGAACTCCCACGCGCGGGAAATGGTATTGCGCCCTTCCTCCGTGGAAGAATCTATGCTCAGCATAATGCATCCGCTGGTGCTGCAGGCGCAGGAATGATCTACCACCATTTCACCGTTCTCGTCATAGAGCGGATTGCCGTCGGCATCGCGCTGAATGGTGCCGGGCACAAGGGAGAACTCCCACAAGCCCTGAATTTCCGGCGCGAATACCGCCAGCGTGGAATACGAGCTGTACGGAGCAATACCGACCGGCACTTCACCGGTACGGAAACGGTTGGCAAAGTCGTAGGTGTTGGGTATATTATATAAGGTATAGAACTGCGTCCATTCTTTGAACGCGTCGAGCGCCGCGTCCGTGGTCAGCATAGTGGTCGTGCGATCGTCGGTATAATACTGACCGCCGTGCTGATACAAAAGCATAGCGTAGGACAGGTTGCCCGATCCGACCGCGCCGACGACCGGAACCGGCATGGCAAATACCATCTGCTTGTTCTGAAGCTCGCCGATGATATAATACACGTCATCCCATGTGTTCGGAGGATTCAGTCCTAATTCTTCCAAGATGTCGGTACGGTAGAAGACCATATAGAAGTTCTGCACTTCGGGCACGGCATAAATGCAGTTGCCGAAGGTGAACGGTTCGATCGCGCTGGCAGCATACCGCTCGGTATTTTGAAGAATATCGGCATAATCCGGGAAAAGCTCTTCGTCGGCAAGGTTCATGACCGCGCCGCGGAAGGCGTAGTTGACCGCGCTGGTCGCGTCACGCGAGAGGCAGACCTGCGGTCCGATGCCCGAAAGCACGCTGGGCAGAAGAGAGCCCGCCGCCACCAGTCGCGTACTGACCGTAATGCCGGTTTCGGCGGTGAACATATCATCGATCAACTGTTTCAGAATAGTGGCGTTATCGCGCGAACCGGTAAGTCCCGCGCCGGTTTCCAGCCACACGACCACGGGGTCCTGACCGTCAACGGAAACGGTACCGCCGATGTTGTCATAGTCCTCGGTGAACGAGGCGATAAAGGAACGGACCTCATGCAGGATCTTGGCAAAGAAGCCCGCGTCCGCTTTCGGCAGGGATGTGAGCGCCTCTTCGCCGGAGATCACGAAGTAGTCCAGCTCCAGCGGGTTTCTGCTCATATCGTTGATCCAGGTACCCATGCTGGCAATGGAATCCTTGAAATTCCCGAAAAGCGTATTGATATTGTGATAGTCCTCATTGATGCGCTTCAAAAGAAGCAGCATATTCTTGAGGCTGGAAAGCTGCGCGCTGGCACCGCGCCCGAACGATTCCAAGAACTCATTTTCCAGTTCGGACAGCGATTCGTATTCCGTCTGACAGATGCGAATGGCATCCGGCACCATGGCGTTGAGCATATAGTCGGCATTCACGTCGGGCGAAGAGCCGGTGATCATCAGGATGCGGCGATACGCCACGTTGAGCTGCGTCAGACTCGCCTGAGACTAGGCAAGCAGGTCGACCAGATCCCCCAGCGTGGTTTCCAGTTGGATCGTATTGGTGCCTTCATGGAAGTAGAAATAATAGGTACCGTTGGTGTCGTCGCCAAGCGTATAGTTGCTGAAGTTGTTGCTGTAGCGGAAACGCAGCTTGCCGGCTTCCTTGCAGGGCAACTCTCCGTTGATCGTCAGTTTGCGCGACGTATACATACCGTTGAGCGTGTTTTGGCGCGCCTTAAACGTAATGGCATACAAGCCCGCTTTTTCGATCTGCACGGTCCAGCGTATCCATTCATTGGGGTTTTCCCACTTGTCCGCGCCGATCGTGTTGTAGCGGATCTTGCTGTGATGATACGGCACGGAAACCGGAGAGGAACGGTCCGTGATGGCATAAAGCGTGGGCGAAGACTTGAGAATAGTATAGGTCACGTCTTTCGTCGCGTCATAGGCGGTCGTATCCATGGGGCTGATATAGTTCTCATACTGCTCGATCAGCTTGGTCGTCAGGAAGGTATCCGCCTGCGAGCCGATATAGGTATCCGGCTGATGCAGACCTTCCGCCTGCACGATCAGAGGTTCCACGTCCGAAACACGCTGATAGCCCGCCGCCGCGTAAGATTGAACCAGCTCCGCATAGGTCGGCGCCGATTCCACGCGGTGCAGGACCGCTTTTTGAACGACCATGCCTTCCTTGACCGCTTCCAGTGCCAGAACGTGCGTGCCGGCGGTCAGATAAAAGCGCAGCGCTTCTTCCTCGTAGCCCATATAATCCCGGATATCCGCCGTCAGCCACTGGGCGGTTTCTGTCTGGTAGGGGCGCTTCTCGTTCTGCGTCTGCTGGTCTATGTGCAAAAGACCGGCATCCCTCCACGCACGGGTAAACTCAATCTGACGTGCCTCATAGAAAGGCACCGTATAGTCCAGATAGAGGCGGCGCTGAATCGCGGAACTCTTGCTCTTTGCCGTAACGGGAACGCCGTCTTTCTCATACGTCAGCTCATCATAAGCAAAGTACGAAACGGTGATACTGTATAATCCGGTTTTCGGAACGTTAAAAACCCATCCGCAAATACCTTCATCATAAAAAACAGCACCCTGTCGCTCATCGGTCGGATCGTTGTCCGGTTTGACCTTGACAAGCGGCAGGTTCCCCTTGCTTTCGCCCGTTGAAGCATCAAACTCCACGGCATTTTCACCCAAAAGTTCGATCGTGGGGACGTCTTCCGTCACACCGGCATATTTTGCCTGATAAGACGAATAGTCTTTCTCGTTATCGACTTTGGGGTTAAAGGCTTGCCCGGGGACCGTCGGCACGCCCTCTTCTTCCGCGGCACCGGTTTTTGCCGACTGCGCTTCGGTATTGGACGCGATCGGATGTTCCTCCGGCTCGCCGAAAACGGGCACGCAGGTATAGACCG